>CANQHO010000001.1 GCA_947623815.1 uncultured Bacilli bacterium
TAAACTCTTGTATTTACTTACCAAAATAGTCATTTCTTCTATTTTTGGATTTAACCGATACCTCCATGTCCAGCATCCACAATTATTTTTGCCATACACTATCCTCCTCAACTTATTGTATGACATTTAAAAAAATAGGTTAATATCATTACCCAAAACAAAAAATAATGTATCCACAACATTATTCTTTATTTTAAATAAAATTTATTAACTCATATTCAAACATTACAATTCTTTTGGACAATTAGATTTATATCTTACATCACTAAATCCAAAAGTTTTTTTACAATCATTACAAATAATTGCTATCTCATCTAATCCATAAATTTTTTCTCCGTCCCCTTTTTGCATAATTATATTTTTACCATTACATTTAGGACAACATACATAATCATTTTTATAAACATCTTCTTGTTTACAATAGTCTCTTATTATTTCATATCCATTTCTATCATATTTAGGAATAAATTCATCCTTATTAAATACTTTTATTCTACCAAACATAAACTCCAGTTTATCTATCTTCTTTTCAGTATGATAATGTCCACAATACCATTTGTCATAACTAATAGTTTCTTCTATTTCATTTAAAAATTTTTCCATAGATTTATCTACTTTTGATTGATCCAAACCTTGTAAAAATACTTCTTTAGGTTCATATTTAAAAGGACAAGTATGAGTTAATACTATATCAAAATGTTTCCCTTTGACCTTTTTTAAAATTTTTTCCTTTTCATCTTCACTTAATTGTTCATTTTCAAACCATTTACTACCATATAATAAACGATATTCTTTATCAACCGAATAAGCTCCTCCTATAACAAGAACGCTTTTGTCATCAATATTATAAACTTCACCATCTTTAGCAAATATTAAATTAGGATAATTTTCTTCAATAAATACTTTACCACCAAACATTTTCTTTTCTTTATAAGATTTTATATTTTCTGGCCTTTCTTCATGATTGCCTCTAACACAAAATATTTTTAATTTAAACCTTTTTAAATATTCTTTATATTTTATATCATTTTCATCAAGAAAATAATTTATTCCAACATCACCTAATATGATCAACATATCATTTTCATTTGTTTCTAAATCGTAAAGTCTTGAAAAATCTCTATGCGTATCACCTGTTATATATATCACCTAATCACCCCTTTTTATAATTTAAAATAATTATTTTGAAAACATATGCAACTTTCTATTATTAAACCTAATTTACACTTAACAATAAACATGTTATAAATGATAATATTTCAACATTACATTATACTCTTTTTCTATCAGTTTACTTAATCCATTAAACATTTTAATATCTAACCCTAATAATACTCCATCATACACTAAATTTTCTTTAAATGGAATAATTGATGTAACAACTGCATATGGTAAGCTAGGAATAATATTATCCAAATTATCCTTTACCCCTTTTACCATATATATTTTATCATCAGACATAAAAGCTGTATATTCTAATTCAAATTTAGAAATAATAAACATATCTCTAATTCCTTTTTTAAATTCAGCTGTTATACTTAACTCTTCTTTACTAAATTTATAGGGATTAGCTAAACAAAACTCTAATGTAACTGCTTCTTTATTTTCCCAATATTTATCTATTATACCCACAATTTCTGATGGATCGATACCATTGTTATTATAAATTTTTAAATGTTCGTTTATCTTATATTTTTTATTAGTAAATTCCAATAAACCAAAATAAATTTTGTAAAATAATTCAGCATCTTTTTTAGATAAACAAGCATTTTTTTGCCTAACATTTTTTTTAGATTTATTCTTTTTAGATTTTATCATTTTCTTTTTAATTTCTTTTGCTTCATTTGGAGTATAGCCATTTAAAGCACCAGACGGCATTTCATCCATAGCTTCGTCCAACACTTTAAAAAAATTTGTTAAATCAGCAAATTCCATTAAAGGAATTTTTTTAATAAATTCTTTCAAATTTTTTCTATCTAAATTAAGCATTGCGTATTGTTTAATTGCATCTATAGCTAAAAACCAATAAAATGGCAATTTTTCAAGTTCTTCTAAAAACTTTATTATTTTTGGATTATTTATATCAAATTCATTGTAAAATAAAGTTTTAGCCATTTTAAGATCTATTTTTTTATCTCCAACTATTCTTTGTTTTCTTCTTTGTTTTTCTATTTCTTCTTCTATTGCATAATAATCCTGAAAAATTGCTACTGGAATATCTTCTATACCATCTATATTTTTAGCAATTATAAATACATAATAATTAAATAATCTATTATTTAACATATGATCCCATATTATTTCTGGATTTATTTCTGTTATATTTGATCCAAATTGACATACTTCACTTAATAATACTGAGCCGTGTATTTTACAATAACTTACTAATAATTCATTTAATTCGTCTGTTTTCTGTTTTTCTTCCCAATTTACTCTTTTTAAAGCTTGTTTTACTTTCTTAATAATTTCCTCAGGAATATTTTTTTTAAGATCAATCAAAAATTTATCTCTTAAAGTTGTTTTTTCCCAATCATATTTATCTTTAAAGTCTTCTTCTGATTTGTTATCTAATATCATTTTTAAAAATTTTAATTCTCTAGTTGTACAAATATCAATAATATTATCTGGATCATCATAAACTTTATATATTTCATCAAGCATTTTAACTCTAGAAATTTTTTCATAATCCTTAAAATCTTCTACAATCCTTGAATATTGTTCATGAACATATTCTTTTCTCATTTTATTTATTTCATCATGCATTTTCATATACTACTTCTCCTTCAATTATTTTTTTATCTAATTTTGTTGTTTCTATATTTTTTAAAAGCAAATTTTTTCATTTTTTACTAATCAAAACCTTAAACATAAGGCCTCTAATTTTAACAACCAGAAAAACCGACTTTATAAAAAGATTCAATTTTAATTGTTGTATATTTAATTACACAATACTATCATTTCTTCCACATCTATATTGATTTTTCCCTTTTATTTTTATATTTTAACCATTCACTATAAAATTCAGAAAAATTATCTATCTTTTCAATACCAACATTTAAAACACCTTTTATATCTATATTATGACAAATTTTGGTATACTTCCAAATTTTTTCAAACTTATCTGATTTATTACACATCAATAAAGAATATATTGCATATAGACACATTTGATTTAAATCTATTTCCAAATTATCTTTTATATCATTAAAATCGACTTCATAACTATCATAAACTTCATCTGAATCATCATATTCAGAATTACCTACTTCTTCACAAGTGTAACTAGTGTTTATAATAGATTCAAACAATGTAATAACCTTCATATACTCCTTGTATAGAACCAATCTTTTAATTATTTTATAAGTATTATCCAAAACTTCTTTAAGTTCATTAGAAGGATAATATGAATAATCTACACTCTCCTCATAATAACTATAAGTTCCATTTTCAAAAGAATAACTTTTAAAACATATTTCACCATTTTGTATTTTTTCAAAATCGGCTAGTATCTTATTATATTCTTTTAAAGTATTCTCATCTATAGTATTTTCTTCACCTTTAAAATATTTTATTTTGCATATTATACATTCATAATAACTTGATGGTAATCTATCTACTAATTCATTTATTAAATTTTTTATTTCCCTAAGAGACAAATCTTCTAATTCTTTATTTAATTCTATTTTAAAATTTTCTTTATCCATTTTTCAAAACCTCCCTTAATCTAATTCTAGATATATTCTATATTATTATCTTTGCACCATTCAATAGCAAGTTCTTTATATTTTTCATCTCTAAATCTATACCAATCATCAATAATATCAAAATTGATACAAGTATCTTTAAATCTTCTAAAAGCACCTTTACCACTTATTGCTATATATAACTGATTATAAAGTTTCACCTCATCTATCGTTTCAATAAATTCTTCCATCATACTGTATTCATCAATATAATATTTTGATGGTAAACTTATATATTCGTCATATATCTCTTCTTTTTTCTCAGGAGAAATATCTATATAATCATCTATATATACAATTTCGTACGTTTTAGGATTTAAATAAGCCCCAGCATCCATTCCATCATTAACAAATTCTAAAGCTTCTATTACATCATCTAATTTTATTTTCATAATCTTCCTCTTAATCTATTTTTTACTTTATAATAAATTTTTTAAATACTTATTCCTTTTAAATTTTTATATTATAAATCATATCAAAACATATCATTCAATCTTCCTAATCTTTAACTTTGAACTATACTAAATGCAAGTTAAATATACAATAGTTATTTTATCATATTATATATATTTTTTTAGATTTTTTATTGCATTTTTAAATTCATCTAACATGGCTGGTCGATTAGAAAAATATTTTTGATTCATTTCTTTTAATATTGATTTAACAACTTCCTTCGAATTATCTATTTTTATTATATGATTTACCTCTTCGGCGATTTTTCGATAATTACTTCTACCATTCGCATACTCGGCATCTTTTAAACAAGATTTTTTATAAATATTTAGTAATTCATCTCGATATTTTGGAAGTAAATATTTTTCATATTTTTTTATATCATACATATTATAATCACATACATTTAAGTACAATTCATCATACATTTTTTCTTCGATAAATATTTTATTTAAATATCTATCACAATATTTATCATTTTTAATGTTTTCAATTATCTTATTTTTTTCTAACTGCCAATCCTTATTAGAATATAGTTTCTTAATTTTACGATAAACATCTATATCATATTTATCAATTTCATAAAACAACTTATATAATATATCGGTATATTTGTCCATCATATTATTTTTTAAATATATTTCAGCTAATTTATTTGCATGAATACTGCTATTATATTCTTTTTCTTTTAATCTTTCCTCTAAAGCTTTTATAGCCATTAAAGAATTGTTATTTTTTATTAGTTCATCTATATATTTTAGAAAAACATTATTGTCATACGAATATTTTTCCAAAATTTTAATTTTTTGATTTTTTTCTCCTTTTAATTCATAAATTTTTATCAAATTTTCTACATAATCTTCTCTATTATAAAAATAATCTTTATTCTTAAATATATTGAGGGCTGTTTCTAAGGATGCTTTAATATCATCTAAATATAAATTATTATCTATAAAGTATACTAGTATTTGGTTTAAATCTATACCATAATTATATAAATAAGCAGTTTTTAATTCTTTAATTACATAATCCATGATTTTTCTTAAGATAGCACTATTTTTATCGTCTACTTTATCTAAAATATCAAAAATGATTTCAATGACCGCTTCGGCTATTTCACCTGTTGAGCCATTTGAGTCATCAATATCTGTATCAGGAATTGAATCCAATATAACTGTAATGATTGTAAATGCCGTTTCATAATCCTCATTATCTACTAATTTTTCTGCTTCTTCAATAAATTCATACATAACATGTTCGTAATTTGATGTATTATTATAATCGATAAAGCCATGACGATCACAACACTTATTAATGGCGTGGTAAATTTTATTCCTATAATTTTCTTTAGACAATTTAGGAAAGTAATTACTAAATTCTACTCTAAATCTATTAAACCAATCACTATTATTTACTAAATTAGTATAAAGAAATTTTCTTAAATCTTTTTCTTCTATTTTGTTTACAATATCTTCCAAATTAAAATTTTTGTTTGTCTTACAATTTTTATTTTCATTTAAATAATATAATACTGCCGCCATGTGTTTACAATAGCCACTAGATTCAAAATAAGGACAACTACACTCTCCATCAAAAAAAATATTATCTTCAATTTCTAAATTTACTTTATAATTATAATTCCCGTTTACTGTCGCACTAACAATATTATCATTTATTGAAATATTACTAACTTTATTGTTGATATAGTATTCATATCCTCTACTTAAAATATAATCTAAAAATTCGTTTTCAAAATCTATTTTCATATCTACACCTAAATTATTCTCTTATACTTTCATTACATTTTTTTAAATCAAAATCATTTATATCATACTTACCCCAACTAGTATCTATCCCATTGAATATATCTTCTAATCCCCATACGCCACCTACATCATCAATTATTCCATATCCTTTACCAGATAAAACTTCAAAATCTGTGCTCCCATAATCATCTATTATTTTACTTAAAGTTAACTTAAATATCCAATTGTCTCCCCAATCATAAATAATTTTAAGTCTCTGTTTTTCTTTTAAATTTAAATTAAACAATTCTAAATCATTATACTCTTCATCTAAAAAATTTTTTCCTATTTTAATGCCATAAAGATGTGACAAATCACCATTCATTGATAAAATTACACCTCTACAAAAATCATCTATTAAAATGTCATTATTTACAACAATTTTTCGTTTAATTTCCTTATCAAAGCCATCTAATGAAACATTAAAAATATATCTTTTAGGAGAAACTTTATCTTCACTACTTTCTATATAATCAGCAATTCTTTTATTGCATTCTTCGGAATTAAAATTTGTTTGTAAATATTCTTTTTCAGATTTTTTAAAATAATCTTTTCTTGCACTAAATAATGTTTTTAAATGAATTAAACTTGCATTGTCTAATATTCCATGACTCTTTCCAGATAAAACTTTAAATATTTCCTTATCTTTTGATTCATAAATATTATCAACAACAATTTCAAAAAAATAACCATTTTCAAAATTATATTCTAAAATGAATTTTTTACCTTTTTTTAAATCTAAATCTTTAAATAATAAGTCAATCATACTTTTTTCGGTTTTTGATTCTTCAACTAGATATGGGTAATATGTAACGTTACCATATTCGAGCTCATAAATTGGAATTTTATTACCATTCATAGAAACAATAATGTACTCACACAAATTTTTTAAATTTATATTTTCATCTACTTCAATTTGTCTATTTACTTTATCAGCAAGTTCTCCTAAAGTTACATTTAATAATACTTTCATACTACCTACTCCTTTTCTAATTTATGCCTTTATTATATCATACTTAATAGTATAAATAAACTTTATTACTTAAGTTTTAATTAGCTTTAATTGCCATAAATCTTTTATAAAATAATTACCATCATTATCCAATATTCTCAATTATTTTTACCATGTATTATTTATTTTAATTTATTGTATGATATTTTATAAAATAAATCGAACATATTTATTTTATATAGTTGTATATAATAAATATCATTTTTACAGTATCTTTTATACAGTTGTATAAAAAATAAATCAATATATTAAATTTTATATAATAAAGTTAAAATATATTGTTTTATCACAATTATATAAAATACTTTTGTTCGTAAATAAAAAACATCATAAAAAATTTTTTTATACAATTGCCCAAAATAAAAAGGATTATAATAACCCTTGTACCTATTTTTTTTCATTTGTAAATCTATCAATTTGTGAGTCAATTAAATCCTTATCATTAAAATAATTTATTCCCATGGCTTCCTTAACATTATTCAAAGTTTGACTGGCAACTTCAATTGCTTTTTGGCTTCCTTCATATAATATTTTATATACTTCTGGAATATGTTGTTCCAATTCTTTTCTTCTTTCTCTAATAGGCGCTAATTCTTCTTGAATAATAGAATTTAAAAATCTCTTAACTTTTACATCTCCAAGTCCGCCTTTTCGATAATGGTCTTTAAGTTCATCAAGATTTTTATATTCCGGTAAATATTTTGAAAAATGTTCATCGTTACAAAAAGCATCCAAATAAATGAAAACTGGATTATTTTCCACAACTCCAGGATCAGAAACTTTTAAATGATTAGGATCAGTAAACATTCCCATTATCTTCTTTTCTATAACTTCTGGTTCATCCGCTAAATATATACAATTATTAAGCGATTTACTCATTTTGGCTTTACCATCTAGCCCTGGTAATCGCATACAAGTTTCATTTTCTGGTAAAACAGCCGTAGGCTCAACTAAAGTTTCACCATACAAATTATTAAAACTTCTAACAATTTCCCTAGTTTGCTCTATCATAGGTAACTGATCATCACCGACTGGTATAATCGTGGCGTTAAATGCCGTAATATCAGCCGCCTGACTAATTGGATAAGTAAGAAAGCCTGTCGGAATACTATTTTCAAACTTTCTATGTTTTATTTCTTCTTTTATGGTTGGATTTCTTTGTAAACGCGCTAAAGTAACTAAATTCAAATAATAAAAAGTAAGTTCGCATAGTTCTGATACTTGTGATTGCACAAATATAGTAGATTTTTTAGGATCTATCCCACAAGCCAAATAATCCAAAGCCACTTCAATAACATTTTGTCTTATTTTTTCTACATCATGGGCATTGTCTGATAAAGCTTGAGCATCAGCTATTTCTATATATATTTGGTCATATTTTCCCGAATTTTGTAACTCAACTCTTCTTTTTAATGAACCAACATAATGTCCTAAATGTAACTTTCCTGTCGGTCTATCACCAGTTAAAACTATATCTTTACTCATAATATTTCCTCCTAAATCTATACAATTTAATAGATTATTATGTTTTAAATTATACTACAATTATCTATTTTTTACAAAAAATTTATTTTATACAACTGTATAAAATAAATGGTATCTAAATTACAACCACTTCTTTTTATCAATCATAAATTATGTTAATCAGTTGAGCCAAATCCACCAGTTCGAACCCCTTCGGCAGTATCATTATCAACTAATAAAAACTTTTGAAAAACTACTTGTCCAATCGCATCACCTTTATTTATTTTTACATCGTGATCAAAAAAATTATAAAAAGCAAAAAACAAATGTCCATCATTGCTTTCATTTCCATAATAATCAGCGTCAACTACTCCCACACTATTAGCTAAAACTAATCCCCGCTTTCCTGGCCCGGAACTGCGATTAAACAACAAATAAAATTCATCTTCATTACAATACGCTTTAAGCCCCGTCGGTACTAAAACTGGTTTCTGGCCCAATTTAAAAGCAGGTATTACAACATCTTCGGCGGCTTCAACATCATAAGCAGCCGCCAATTTTGTCTTTCTTACTGGTAAATGTATGTCTTTATCTTCATAACCTTTTACTACTTCAAATCCTCTATTTCGCATCAATATCCATCCCTTCTATAAATTTAAAACACATGATTACATTCAGTACAAATCCATTGTTGATTACTCTTTTCTTTATTCAAACAACCACAATTTGGACAGGCTTCATCATCGATAAACTCAACATGTTGAACATTATCGTAAATATAATCAATATAATCATCTATACCTTTATTTTCTTTTCGCAAATCCGCTAAGGAAACAAAAGAAACTAACCCACCTAAAGAATATTTTTCAAGTTCTTTTTCTACTTCTAATTTCTTTATAACCTCAGCACTATTAGTATGATAAGCATTCGTATAATAGCCCTTATCAGTTATCCCTTTTATTTTTCCAAATTGTTCATAATCAATATCTACAAATCTTTTAGATATAGTTTCATCAAAAGTTCCTGTCACTTGAAAAGATAGACCTGTTTCTTTTTTAAACCTTTCCGTTGCATTCTTTAAATATTTCATTATTTGAATACCAAAATCCAGTCCTTCATCTTCCATCAAAGACACACCTGTCATTATTTTTACCGTTTCATCAAGACCGATATAGCCAAGTGACAAAGTTGAATAACCATCTTTTAAATAATCATCTATTTTTTCTTTTTTATTTATTCTTGAGATTGCCCCATGTTGCCAATGAATTGGACTTACATCTGAAGCCGTTCCAAGTAAAGCATAATACCTACACATCAGTGCATCATAACATAAATCCAATCTTTCTTCTAACAATGGGAAAAATTTTTCTTTATCATCTTTAGTAAGTAACGCGATTTGGGGCAAATTTAAACTTACAACTCCTTGATTAAATCTTCCCTTATAAATAATATTACCTTTTTTCTTATATAAATCTAAAAAACTATGATTACCAATTGGTGGAACAATACCACCATATCGTTCTTGCATTATTTTACTTGATAAAAAGCTTGGAGTTAATCTTTTATTGGCACATTTAATTGCTAATCTAGTTAAATAATCATATTCATTACCATGTAAACAATTATCTTCATTTAAAAGGTAAACCAGTTTAGGGAATACGGGATTTATAAGTACTCCATTTTCGTCTTTTATTCCCACCAATCTTTGATTTAAAATTTCTTCAATAATCATGGCATTTTCTTTTTTATATTCTGCTTGATCTAAATTTAAAAACAACGTTAACAATGGGGTTTGACCATTAGTAGTCATTAAAGTATTTATTTGATATTGGATAGTTTGAATTCCCGAACTAAGTTCTTGGCGTAACCTATCTAATGTTATAGCCTCTATCTCAGCATCTTTAATTTTACCATGATATTGTTCCATCAAACGACCTTTAAATTTAACATAACTCTTATGTAAATATTTTCCTAAACATTGTATATCTACTGTTTGTCCACCATATTGTCCACTAGCAATGGCGGTAATAATTTGCGTCATAACATTACAAGCGGCTTGAAAACTTTTGGGGGTTTCAATCATTTTACCATTCATTACGGTCCCATTATCCAACATATCAGCCATATTGATTAAGCAACTGTTAAAAATTGGCTGTAAAAAATAATCCATAGCATGAAAGTGTATTACTCCATTTTCATGGGCGGTTACTATTTGTTCGGGCAAAAGAATTCTTTTAGTTAAATCTCTTGATACTTCACCAGCAATTAAATCTCTTTGCGTGGACGCTACTAAAGCGTTTTTATTTTTATTTTCTTCAAGCATATATTTTTGACCATTTTTTATAAGTCCTAAAATAGATTCGTCGGTAGTATTTGATTTTCTAACTAAAGCCCGACGATAGCGATATATAATATATTTTTTGGCTAATTCATATTTTTTACATTCCATCAACTTTTGTTCAATAATATCTTGTATATCTTCAACTAACATCCTTTTTTTCTTTAAATCTTCAATATATTTTACTATTTTATCTATTTGCTTGTTTCCAATTTGTTCGGTTGCTACTACATCATTATTAGCCTTTTGAATGGCGATAATAATTTTCTCTTTGTCATATTCAACAACTCTTCCATCTCTTTTTATAACTTTCATACTTTCACCTTTTTCTTTTATTATACTATGGATTACTATTTTTTCCAAATGATTATTACTTTTATAAGAAAAAGCAAACATTTTTTATGTCTACTTTCCTTTTTACAATTATTTTAATTTTTATTTTCTAAATATTTACATGCCCCAATAACGGCTATGGTTCCATCGGCTACAGCGGTTGTTAATTGTCTTACGTTTTTGGTTCGACAATCTCCAGCAGCAAAGATAAAAGGAACATTAGTTTTACAATCTTCACCTGCTACAATGTAACCATATTCATCTATTTCAATTATGTCTTTAAAATATGAAGCATCTGGTACTTGACCAATCGATACAAATAAACCATTCAAATCTTTCTTTGTTTCGCCATTTTCATTTTTTATAATTATTCCGGTTAATTCTGTATCACCTAATAATTTTTCTACGGTCGTATTATATAGTATAGAAACGTTGTTTTTTTGATTAAGTAAATCTATTTGATTTTGTTCTCCTTTTAATACATTTCCTCTAACTAACATTTCTACTTTTTTACAATATTCCGATAAAAATATAGCCGTTTGGATAGCCGAATTTCCACTACCTACTACACAAACTTCTTGGTCTTTATAAAGTGGTCCATCGCAAAGAGCACAATAGGAAATTCCATTTCCTACTAATGCTTCTTCGTTTTCTAGACCTAATTTACGATGTTTAGTACCGGTTGCAATAATAAGTGTTTTGCCTTCATATTCACCACTATCTGTATGAATAGTAACACCACTACCTACATCTACTTTAACAACTTCTTCATAGGCTATTTCAACTGGTAAATTAGAAACTTGTTCAAATAATTTATCCGCAAATTCAGCACCACTTATTTTAGAAAAACCAGGATAGTTTTCTACACTACTTGAATAAATAATTTGTCCACCAAAGGCATTTCCTTCAATAAGTAAACATTTCTTACCGGCTCTTGCGCCATATATAGCCGCCGTCATACCAGCGGTTCCACCACCGATAATTATAATATCAAACATTTTAAGACACCTGTTCTATGTATTTTTTTATATTAGATAAATTGACTATTTTTTCTTGTTTTTTACCTTGTTTTACGATTAAGGTTGGTACTTGTTTAACATCTAGTGCTGTACTCATATTTGCTTCATCCATAGCATCTACTACTTTATAAGGTATTTTGGCTTTAGTTAATAATGTTTTAGCCATTTTACAGTTAGGACATGTTTTGGTTGTAAATAACATAATTCCATCTTCTATTTTATTTTCTGATGTATTTTTTTTAACAGTTTTCTTTACTTTTTCTTCTCTTGTAAAACAAGATTTATTTAAATCGTAAAGTTTTCTATCTTTAAATTCTTGAGTTTTTCCATCATTCCAGTTTTGTACTGGTCGGTAGTACCCTGTTATTCTACTGTAAATTTCAGTCTTTTTACCACAAGTAGGACAAGTTTTTTGTTCACCGGCCAAGTATCCATGTTCTTGACATACTGAATAAGTTGGAGAAAGGGTATAATATGGTAATTTATAATTTTCCGCAATTTTTCTAACTAAGTTAGCCGCTGCTTGCCAATCAGGTAATTTTTCTCCTAAGAAGGCATGGAAGACAGTTCCCGATGTATAAAGAGTTTGTAAATCATCTTGAATGTCTAATGCAGAAAAAATATCTTCAGTAAAGGAAACTGGTAAATGGGAACTATTAGTATAATATGGAGTATCACCTTTTTTAGCAGCCGTAATTATATCTGGATAACGTTCTACATCATGTTTGGCAAATCTATAAGTAGTTGATTCAGCAGGAGTTGCTTCTAGGTTATATAAATCTCCATACTCTTCTTGATAATCTGATAATCTTTCACGCATGTGAGTTAATACTTGTTTAGTAAATTCTTGAGTTTTTTCATGGGTCAAATCGGCTTTAATCCAATTAGCGTTTAAACCAACTTCGTTCATTCCAATTAAACCGATAGTTGAAAAATGACTATCAAAGGTTCCTAAATAATGTCTTGTATATGGATATAATCCTTCATTTAGTAAGTTTGTTAAAATTGTTCTTTTAATTTTTAAACTACGAGCGGCAATATCCATCATTCTATCTAAACGTTTATAAAAATCTTCTTCATCTTTAGCCAAATAAGCAATTCTTGGCATATTGATAGTTACAACACCAACTGATCCCGTATTTTCTCCACTTCCGAAGAAACCACCTGATTTTTTTCGAAGTTCTCTTAAATCTAGTCTTAACCGGCAACACATACTTCTAACGTCACTTGGTTCCATATCACTATTTATGTAGTTTGAAAAGTAAGGAGTTCCATATTTTGAAGTCATTTCAAATAGTAATCTATTATTTTCTTTATCTGACCAATCAAAGTCACTAGTTATAGAATAAGTAGGGATTGGATATTGAAAACCACGACCATTAGCATCTCCTTCAATCATTACTTCGATAAAGGCTTTATTAACCATATCCATTTCTTCTTGACAATCTTTGTATTTAAAATCTTGTTCTTTTCCACCTACAATAGCGTTTAATTCGGCTAAATCGTTTGGTACAACCCAGTCTAAAGTTATGTTAGTAAATGGTGCTTGAGTTCCCCAACGACTTGGAATATTTACCCCAAAGACAAATGATTCTATACATTGTTTTACTTGAGAATAAGTTAAATTATCTACTTTAACAAAAGGCGCTAAATAAGTGTCAAATGAGGAAAACGCTTGGGCTCCGGCCCATTCATTTTGCATAATTCCTAAAAAGTTTACCATTTGATTACATAAAGTTGATAAGTGTTTAGCAGGGGCAGAAGTAATTCTTCCTGGCACACCTCCTAGACCTTCTTTAATCAATTGTTTTAGTGACCAACCAGCACAATATCCAGTTAACATTGATAAATCGTGAATATGAATATCGGCATTTCTATGAGCATCGCTTATTTCTTCATCATATATTTCTGATAGCCAATAATTAGCGGTAATTGCTCCGGAATTACTTAGTATTAACCCACCAACTGAATAAGTAACGGTAGAGTTTTCTTTTACTCGCCAGTCAGTTACTTTAACATAACTATCCACTATTTCTTTATAATCTAAAAGAGTTGATTTCATATTACGTACTTTTTCCCGTTGTTTTCTATATAGAATATATCCTTTTGCCACTTCAGTATAATCGGCTTTTACTAAAACATTTTCTACACTGTCTTGTATATCTTCTACTTGAACTTTTTTATTTTTAATTTTTGGTTCAAAATCAGATGTTACTTTTAATGTAAGCATATCAATTACATCGGGATGAACTTCTACTTCTTTCGCATTAAATGCTTTTGTAATTGCTATTTTTATTTTATTTAAATCAAAATCTACTACTTTACCATCACGTTTTATTACTTTATACATATCTATCTCTCCTAACTAACTCCTCGTAATTTTACATTTGGCACTTCTAATTTTACTTGGTTTAATATTTTATCCATATCGGTTTTTAACTTACAATGTAAATTATCGCCAATTAGATCACCAGAATCTACAAATCCTTGTAAAAAATATCTTTCATTTCCTTTTAACCAATGACTAATTTTTTCAAAGTCTTGGCTATTATGAAATTCTTGTACTACGGTTGTTCTAAATTCGTAAGGAACATGTCCTTCTTTTAAAAATTCAACGCTTTCTTTAATGACATCCATATTGAGTCTATTAAGTCCAACTGTTTTGGCATATTTTTCTTTTGAATTTTTGATATCCATAGCTACATAATCAACTAATTTTAAATCAACTAATTCTTTTAATTTTTCTGGGAAACTTCCATTAGTATCTAATTTTACTAAATAACCCATATCTTTTATTTTTTTTATAAATTCTTTTAAATCTGGTTGTAATAGTGGTTCTCCCCCGGATATACAAACGGCATCTAATATCCCAATCCTCTTTTTTAAAAAGGATAATACTTCTAATTCGTCTAAATAACATTCGTCTTTTTTTAAGACTAAAGATGCATTATGACAAAATGGACAGCGAAAGTTACATCCACTTGTAAATATTGTACAAGCGACATGTTCAGGATAATCTAACAATGTCAATTTTTGTAGTCCTTTGATTTTCATTTTTTCTCCCTACCTTTCTTTTAGACAATCTCATTATAGCACTTCCATTTTTTTATTTTTGTTGCAAATGCAACAAAATGATGATATAATCTTATTAGCCCTTTAATTACAAAGAAAAAAAATTTTTAGGAGGTTTACATGTTAGAAATTGATATTTTTAGAGACATTGAAAATAGTGATGTTAAAAAAATGATGCATTGTTTTAATGCCAATTTTATTACTTATAAAAAGGATAGAACTATTATATCTAATTTAGGAAATGTCAATATGGTTGGTATTATTTTAAAAGGGAGCGCCCATTTAATTCGCTATGATTATGACGGTAATAGAACTTTATTAGACAAGTTGTCAGTCGGTGATTTGTTTGGTGAAATTTTTACACCTACTAGCAGTTCTGAACAATCTATTATTGCGATAAATGATTGCGAAATACTTTTTATCGATTACAATAAACTAATTAACCGGTGTAAAAAAAATTGTTCATGTCACAATTTACTTATCAACAACATGTTAAAGTTATTGGCTAAAAAAATTGCTTCTATGAATGAAAAAATAGAAGTTTTAGATAAACGTTCTATTCGGGAAAAATTGTTAAAATATTTTAATATTTTGTCCCAAAAAGTTAACAGTAAAACTTTTTATTTACCTTTTTCTTATACTGATTTAGCGGATTATTTATCTATTGATAGAAGTGCCATGATGCGGGAAATAAAAAACTTAAAGGATGAAGGTTTTATTAAAGCCAACAAGAAAAAAATAACACTTTGTTTTTAAGTGTTTTTTATTATTAAAAAATAGCAAATAACTTGCTATTTTAATCTAGTCCTTCTGTCAATTTAACTTTGACAGTTTTACTTTTTTCATCTCTAGTATAAGTAATACTGACAGTATCGCCAACGCTATGTTTATATAAGTTATATCTAAATTGAGCCATATCGTCTATTTCGACATTATCTATTTTAGTTATAATATCCCCAGCTTGTAATTTAGCATCACTAGCTGGACTATTTTCTTCTACTTTAGTTATATAAACTCCTTTGACATTGCTTTCTTGAGTAGCACCACCCATAATCCAATCTCTAAAGTTACCACTGTTATAATATACCGCTTTATCGGCATCGATAGCCTGGATTCCAATCAAAGGTCTAACTATTTTTTGTCCTTTTTCCAAACGTTCAACAAAAGTCATAGCCTCTTGAATAGGTAATGCAAAACCCATACCTTCTATTTCATCTTCTACTAGTTTCATCGAAGTAATACCTATTACTTCTCCATTGATATTTAATAATGGTCCACCACTATTTCCAGGATTTATTGCTGCATCAGTTTGTAAAACATCCATTATATAACTACCATCACTACCACTGGCGGTTACTTGACGGTCTTTACCAGACAAAATTCCTTTGGTAACTGTACCCATATATTTACTACCTAAAGGTGATCCCACGGTAAATACTGTATCGCCTAGTTCTGATTTAGAACTATCGCCAATAGCCGCAATTGTTGTAACATTAGTGTTAGATATAGATAAAACGGCCAAATCGGTAAATTCATCACTTCCTTTAAAAGTGGCTTTTTCAGTTTTTCCACTATTGAAAGTAACATTTATTTCATCAGCCCCATCAACAACATGATGGTTTGTTAAAACATAAGATTCATTATCTCCTTTTTTATATATAAATCCTGTCCCAGAACTAGTTATTTTTCCATTTTCGTATGTTTCTATAAGCAATACCGCATCATAAACTTTTTCTATTGCACTTTTTAAAGTATTTGTTTCACTTATAGATACATCTTTAACGGTTTTTACGGTTGCTTCTGGTTTAAATACAAATTGGTATGCATAAGTAGTTCCTATAATACCAATAAATAAAGTTATCAAAATTGTCAATAAGTATTTTTGTTTTTCGTTCACAATTAGTCCTCCTTTACAAATCTACAATATCTTTCCAATTATCCGGGAAGCCAACTTTGTTTAATATTTTAGATAATGGTACTGTCTTAACTTTTCCCGCTAATACATCCATCTCATAACCTACAGCAAATATCATTTCTCTAAATTCATCATCTGTAAGCAAACTTTTTAAAATAATTATTAAAGCAAACAAGTCATTTTTACCATAGTCGTAATGACCATCAGTCATTGGAATATTTAATCTCTGATGATATTTGTTACTAGGTATTTCTTTTTGTGTTCTATGGTCATAAAGTATATCATCATGAGCACACAAATTACGAAAATTTGCTAGAACTGATAAATATGTTCCTAATGTTTCAACGTCTAGTCCATATTCACTAGCGATCATTTCAGCATCTTCTAATTTTAATATGGCATATAATTCTGATAAAATTCCAAGCGACAATACCTTTACTAAAATCCACATAGGAATGTATCCATAATTACTTAAGTAATGCATAGTAGCGCTGTGTTGTTGTCCATTTACTCTTATTTGTCTTTTCATTTTATTCAAAACATCATGAACTTGTCTAACTTTTAAAGAATCTTGAGTAAAGTTATTAGGATTCAAGTAATCTTTTTCTTTGTAACCATATTTTTTAGATAATTGATAACTAATAATAGATTTCATATTGTTTTCTACTATTAAAATATATCCAAACATAATATTTCTAATTTTTCTATCAAAAGTAAATACGGCATATAATTCTTCAAAAGTTGTTCCGTTAATAAAACTGTTATCTTTATAGTTTTTCATAAATAAATGTCTATATCCACTTATAAAGAAATAGTTTTCACGAAGTAATATATTGCTTACCTTGTCATAATCATTTATAACTAGTCCTTTGGATTCTAATATTTCAATTTGTTCTTCTATGCTTCTAAATATTTTTTTTAACATACTGTCCTCCATACAGTATAATTATACCATAGCTACTTTTAAAAAAATATGTTTTTTTTGTGATAATTTTACTAAATATTTTAGTTAAAATACCCTACAGTTGTATCGGTAATTATCCTAGCCAATTTTTCTTGATACCAATTTTGTTTCAATAAATATCTTTCATTACCGTTACTTAAAAAGCCTAATTCTATTAAAATTCCTGGTCTTGTTACATTTTTATTTAGATACACATCTTGCAATTTTTTATATTTTCTAGTTGTTTTTAATTTTTTTTGAAATTGTTTTTGATAAAATTTGGCTATTTTTTCATTTTGGGGATTAACATCATCATAAAACGTTTGAATACCTTGCCATAATCCGGTTTCTTCAGCATTTAAATGAATTGATAAATATAAATCACATTTTGAGTCGTTAATCATTTTTACTCTGTTGGTTAAATCACTTCTTTTTCTAGTTGTATATCCATCTATTGATAAGTCAATATCATCTACTCTAGTCATATAAACAATTGCTCCTTGTTTGGTCAGTTGTTGTTCTAATTTTTTAGTAATAATTAAATTTATATCTTTTTCATAGACTCCTGAATAAAAGGCACCCGGATCTTTGCCACCATGTCCGGCATCTAAATAAATGACTTTCCCAAATAGTGGTAAACCTCTGTTTTCCGCTTGTACAAAGTGAATTTGAAAAATAAGTAAAACAAAAAAAATAGCTATACAAAATTTATATCGAAACATCCCATCACCTAATTAAGTTTATGTTTTAAAAAAGGAAAAAACACCAACTTAATACGTCGGCATCTTTCACTTTTATTTTAAAATCAAAAAATATTTTTTAAATTTTATGATAATTCTCTTTTAGATTTTCATTATTACTTACATAATCAGCTAATTCAATTGCAATGTCAAAATGTCTAGTATCATGTTGTGTTCCAGTATATTCTCCATCTTTATGCCTTTGATCCCATTCAGGAGCATCTAATAAATCACCACTAGTCAAGAAATAAAATAATTCTAATCCTCGAAAATCACATACCGATTGCATTGCAGAACATTCCATTTCTACTGATATGCAACCTTCTTCTTTTCTTTTTGCAATATTGTTTTCCGTTTCCCGATAGAATGAATCAGTTGTCCAATTTTTACCCAAAACATAAGGTAATTTTTTGTAATCCATAAATTTAGCAACTTTATTTGCATTGGTATTGGTAATATAATCAGATGCTTTTTTATAATGATAACTTGTTCCCTCATCTCTATACGATTCAGTAGGTATCATTATTTTTTCATGAGATATATCTTTATCTAAACAACCAGATCCACCAAATACAACAAACTTATCAGTATCAATAACCTCTGTAACATCTTCAAGTATCCCAACTTATGCTGGGGCACCCATAAATGTTTTATAAAAGGCAAATACCTTATCATTATAATTTATTTTATAAATTGGAAAAGTTCCTGTTACTATTTTAAAAGTTGAACACTGTACTACATCATAATTTTTTAATACATAATCTTCAATTATATTGGAAAATGTAACTATACAAGCATCACATTTCAATCTATTTTCTTTTGGTTTTGGATTTACTTTTGATGGTGATTTATCATCAAAACTATTTATTATCATTCTACACCTTCCTATTTTTTTAATTGTAATAAAACTTTATAATCTAATAATTCAAATTCTTTTTCATAATCTGGATTATCTAATTTTTCAAACGATAAAGTTGATAAAGTTTCATTAGCTATTTGTTTTTGATAATTATTAAGCATTTTTTTAACTTTTTCATCTTTTGATATAACCGATAGTTTTATTCTATCAACAATATCATAGTTTGCTTCTTTTCTCGCAACTTGACATTGTCTTAATAATTTTCTATACATAAATTCTTCATACAATTTATCATCTATAGTTATATCAAGGGCTACAAGTTTATCATTTTCTTCGGCAACTTTTATTCCATCATTATACTTATATTCAACTTTTAAAGTATTAGGGACAAGTTGCATATCACTTAATACCATAATTTCATTATTACTATATTTAGTATAAAGTTCTTTCATTTCATCATCATTAAGATTTAGTAATAATTCTTTAACATGATTAACTTTTTCTTTGTATGTCATACCTGCAACTTTGAAATCCAATGTAAGATATGGAGTACATAAAGAATCTTTATTATCTAAATATTCT
The DNA here is from genome assembly GCA_947623815.1 of uncultured Bacilli bacterium. Classification (GTDB taxonomy): domain Bacteria; phylum Bacillota_I; class Bacilli_A; order RF39; family UBA660; genus HGM10857. Next base: position 20,279 of record CANQHO010000001.1, read on the forward strand.
ATATCTTTAACATTTAATTCATCTTTCAAAATTTGGTCATACTCATCTAAAGATATATGCTTAAATCCACATAAGTATAATTTTCTCAATGGTTGAGCCAATTTTAAATTGTTTTCGTTTTTTATTCTCAATGCCATAGTTACTATATTTCTAACTTTATTAGTTTCATCTAATATTTTTTGATCATAAGAACTGGCTTTTGGAAAATTTGATAAATGAACTGACTCAACATTATTTGGTTCAACTTTTGTTATTAAATTCATCCACACATAATCGGTCATATAAGGTATTATTGGAGCCATAACTTGAAGCATTGATTTTAGTGCATTATATAAAGATTGATAAGCAGAATATTTTTCGTCATTCATATCACTTTTCCAAAATTTTTTTCTATTTATTTTTATGTACCAATTAGATACTTCATCAACATATTCATCAAATAATTTACAAACATTATTCGGCTCGTACTTTTCATAAAACTCTGCAGCTTCTTTAACAAATTTATTTGTTCTATTATCTAACCATCTATCACTAACACTATAAACATCATATTTTTTAGTTAAATCAGGTTTATCTATATCATAATATAAAGCAAAGAATGATGCTATATTATAGAAATTCATCAATTTTCTTTTGGCTTCTTCCATCATTTTAAATCCAAATCTGATATCATTAACTCGATTTGTTCCAAGATAATTATATCTTATTGCATCTGCACCATGTATATTGACAACATCATCAAATGTTAAATCATTCTTATTTGATTTACTAAATTTAGAACCGTCTTCCTTAACTACCATTCCATAAGTACCTAATTGTTCATAAGGTATTTTATCTTCTAATATCGTCGACATAAATAGCATTGAATAAAACCATAGTCTTATTTGTTCAGTTGCTTCTACTACTAACTCTGCTGGAAAATATTCTTTCCAATATTCTTTATCTTCAAAATATTTTAAAGTTGAATAAGGAACTATTCCAGCATCAAGCCATACATCTCCAACTTGTTCTACTCTCGATACTTCTTTATTACATTTAGGACATTTTATTTTAACTTCATCTATAAATGGTCTATGTAATTCTTGTAAATTATCTACCACTTCTGGATTAACGGCTAATTCTTTTAATTCTTCTTTAGAACCAACAACAGTCAAATGTCCACATTCACATTTGTAAAAAGGCAATGGCAAGCCATAAAATCTTCTTCTTGATATATTCCAAGAACCCATATTAGTTAACCAATCTAGCATTCTTTTTTCTTGATATTCTGGAGTATATTTTACTTTTTTAGCATTTTCAATTAGTTTTTCTCTAACTGGTTCAACATCTATTGCCCACTCTTTAACAAGTCTAAACATTATATCTTGTTTACATCTCCAACAATATGGATATGCATGTTTATAATCATGAACGAAGAATAGTTTACCTCTTTTATCTAACTCTTCAAAAACTATATTTTCAACTTCTTTAGCATTCATTCCTGATAAGAACCCAAATCCATCATATATATAACCAGACTCATCTATTGGTATTATTTTATCAAGACCTAATGATTCCCCTAATTCAAAATCTTCAGCACCACAACCCGGGGCTATATGAACTATACCTGAACCTTCAGAATTATCCACCATATCCCATAAAACAATTCTATGTTTAATATCTTTTTGAGCATCTAATTCTTCAAAACAGGTTTCATACTCTAATCCTTCTAAATCTTTACCTTTTAGCGTTTCTAATACTTTGGCTTTTTCTTTAAATTTCTTATCAAATACATCTTTACATAATAATAGTTTTTCTCCATCAAAATCAGCAACTACATATTCAAATTCCGGATTAACTGCTAATGCAACATTAGCACATAAAGTCCATGGTGTTGTTGTCCAAACTACTGCTTTAAAATCTTTATCAACTATTGGTAGTTTAAAGAATACGGCTTTACAAGTTACATCATGATAACTTCCTGTCATTTCATGTTCTGACAAAGATGTACCACATCTAACACACCACGGCATTGGTTTATAAGTTTCTTTTATCATTCCTCTTTCATGACATTTTTTTAAGAAATACCATATACTAGTGATATTATTATCTGTTAAAGTATAATATGAATTATCCCAATCCATCCATTGACCTAATCTTTTAGATTGCTCAGTAATAATACTTGAAAATTTTTTAACCCGAGCAACACAAGCATTAGTGAAGTTCTCTAATCCAAAATTCTCAACATCTTTTTTGTTTTTAAATCCTAAATCTTTTTCAACTTCAACTTCTACCCATAGTCCTTGTCCATCAAAACCATTTCGATAATGTGATGTATAACCATTCATTGCTTTATATCTCAAAAAACAATCTTTAAGACTTCTACCAAAAGCATGATGAACTCCCATTTTATTATTTGCTGTGATAGGTCCATCGATGAAACGATATTTCTTCCCATTTTTATTCTTTTCTTGAAGTTTTTTAAAACATTGATGTTCATTCCAATATTTTAAAACTTCTTCTTCATTTTTGACAAAATCATAACTTTTTAAATTTGCCATTTTATTCATCTCCTTTTCTTATCAAGCAATTATCTATAATAAAATAAAAAGACCTTCTCTATTATAAATAGAAAAAGCCCTGACTTTTTTATACCACTATTTACAACAATCCAACAATTGCGTCTTCTATAACGGGAAGAGCCCGTTGATTCTTACTAAAAGTTCAGAATCACAACAATAGAGTGATATTCATGTTATACTACTAATACAGGTTTTCCACTATCTCCTGCTCACTATAAATCTTCGTATAATAACATTACTGTCTCTATTATAGTCTTTTGCCTGTTGCTTAAGATAATATCATAACTACATTTAAATGTCAAATAAGCTATTTTCTACTTTTTAAAACCAAAAGATTCGTGAAAAAGTATCTTATTATATTTAAGATTATCATTTGCAACAACTAATTGGATTATTCTTACATATAAATATGTACAATTAAAAGCGGCAAAAAGCAGCAAAAAAGCGGCAAAAAGTGGCAAAAAGCAGCAAAAAAGCGGCAAAAGATAAATTTATTTAACTTTCCAACACAATCCTCCTGATTTTGCATCATTATAAATTTTTTTAAATTATTTTACTTTTAAATCAATTTTATCATTTTAATTTTTTTATCATAACACTAACATCTTCTTTTTCTTTATTGTATAGTTCATTTTCACTATTTTCTATTTTCCAAATAAAATCATTATATAAACATATAGTTTTACTGATGCCTCTTTCATATTTGCTTTGTTTACTAACCATTAAATTGTCAAAATTAGTTGTTATAAAATCATGAATTTCATTCAGTATAATTCTATTATTTAATTCACCTATTGCTTCTATTTCTATCATTCTATCATCCGCCGATAAATCATTTAAAATATGGTTGAAATAAAAACTATTATCAAATGACAAACAAACTTGAACACCATTTTTGTCTAAAATTATGTCCGTTCGTTCCGTACATGATTTTAAAATTGGAAAATTTAAAATTTGATCTAAATTAATACCATTAGTTATCTTTCCCATAGTAGTTTTTAAAGCCGTAACATTATCATCTATCATATATTCCTCTATTTCTCTTCTAGAAGAATATATTTCTCCTCTTTCTAATGGCAATTTTAAAGTAGCTTTTATTTTTTCCTTATCATCCTGCCAAACTTTTCTAATTCTCAATGAACCATCATTTTTATACAATTTTAATTTTTTAGTATCATAATATTCATCAACATTTTGTTTTTTACTTATATTCTTCACTTCGAAACCATTTTGTTCAAACAATAAAATAATTTTATCCAACAAGCATTTTTCATTATAGTTTCCCATAATAATATATTTAAGTTCAAATTCTTCAGGTTTTTTATTTAAATCATCAATCATTTTATTAACTTCTTTTTCATATTGTTTAAATTGTTCTAAGCTTAATCCCAATTCAATTCTTAAAAGTTCCGGATTAAAAAATACATATTTATCTTCTAAAACATCCTGTGGTCTAATTAAATTTGTACACTCAGATAAGTCCATAATTCGATTGCCATTTTTAATATTTAATCGTTGTTCTTTTTTATACAATTTTACTTTTGTTTCTATTTCAACAATAGATAAAGTGTTTTCTACGTCAAAACCATTAAATATTTCCTTTAAACGATTTTTTATTTTATTAATTGATACCTCATTATTTATTAAAACATAATCTTTTATATTATCAAAATCACACAAATAAGCCATAACTAAATCTACATCATTTTGAGATAAAACTTGAAATGATTTTTTAAAATCACTATCTTTCATTTTCAAAAATAAATCCAAGTTTTCAATATTAGGATTGGTTGCTAAAGATTTAAAACTATCATCAACTTCAACATTTTTTAAAACATCTGAATTTTTATACCTATCAATTATCTTTTCAAATATCCAATCCCCTAAAACAGAAATAGGACTTAGATAAACATCTCTATACATTTGGTATCTTTGTAATAAAACATTTTCAATACTTGAAAGTCCCTTTTTATCAATTAGTAATTCATATTCTTGATTATTATTAACAATAACATTCATACTGGTTTTGATTCTATTTATATCAATTGCTGATGAAAAGCCAATATAATGAGCATCACGAATTAAATAATCTATTCTATCAGCATCTATCTGATGAGATACTAAACTTTTAAGTAATTTATAAAAACTATCTTTTCTAGTATTTTTTTCATCATTGATTGATAATATAAAATCAGCTATTTTTTCTAATTTTTCTGGTCCAAAAATTTCAGTTATTACTTGATTTATTTCAGTATTACCAAATAAAATATCTATTGTTCTTTGTTCGTGAGAATATTTAGTTACCAATTCCAAAGAATGGGAAAAAGGTCCATGTCCAATGTCGTGCAGTAGCAACGAACATAAGGCTATTTCTTTATCGTCATTACTAATTTCTATATCATATTCCTTTAAAATTTTTTCTAGTCTTCTTAAAAACATCGACATGACGTTAAAGGCTCCAACACTATGATTTAACCGATTATTATGTTCTAAACCTTTAAACTCCAATTGAGAAAATCCATTTTGCGATATATTAGCTAACCTTTGCATTTCTTTAGTTAAAACTATTTTAGAAAAAGGATAAGGAATATTTATATCGCCATATATTTCATCTCTTACTGTTAACGAATTATCTTTATTTTTTTTATATATAAAACTCATAAAACCCTCCTATTTTTATTATACATGAATAAATTTTTAATTAAAAGTTTTGACGTAGAAAAAGTATAAGTTTCCTTATACTTATACTTTTATCTTTTACTTTTTTTAACCAATAAAGCATGAACTACTAATCTTTTTTCATCATCATAACATGTTGATAATGTCAATATTGATTGAAAATTACTTTTTGGCATAGCAAATTTTATTTTACTTCTATTATAAATCTTATTTAAAAATGTTTTGTAACTTTTGGTTGTAAAACTAGTAGTTAAATAGTATAATTCTGGTTTAATGGTATAAGTACTAAAGATTTCAAACTGATATTGATAACTTGGAGTAACCAAAGTAATATACTTATTGTTTGAATTACTATAATGACTTTGATGGAATAATTGACTTAAACTTCCAAACATCAATCTATTCCATAAACTATGACCATATATAATAGTATTTTGACCTAATTCATCAGTTGTATTTCGATAATCCATAAAAACCCAACCAGCTGAATTAGCTTTTTTATTGTATGAATGGTTTAAATAATAGTCATTATTGCTACTTTGTACTATCGGATAGTTTATTGATGTTCCATTTACTTTTAACCAAGCAACAGTATCTTTGTTTTTTTTCTTAAGATTGGTAAATGATAATTTTTTCAATTCAGTATCTAAAAATTTATGATAAATATCATCATTACCTGCTAAAGTATTGTCAGGTGATGCAGTTGCACCAGCAATATTTAAACTGGCCATACTTGTATCATCAATTATACTGTTGATTTGGGCTTTTACTTCTTGTCTATCCATAAACCACGCTACTATTTTATAACTGTTGACAAAAAATAATGTTAATGCAAAGAATAGAGAAAAACAATAAGCAAATATTTTTTTATTTTTTTTGTTTTTCTTATGAGAGACTACGTTTGGCATTGGCTGTTCGTTTTCTAAAGGCAATGCATCGATAAATTCATCATCTTCAAAAAAATCATCAAAAAATTGGTCATCAGTTACTGATTTCGGGTCCCAATTTTCCATGTTGTTCATAGTATCCCTCCTTTTCTTTGAAAAACAACTTCAATTAAGAAGTTGTTACATTTCTTTTTTTAGTCGTCTAATTTTTAAAACACTATATCCTGCTATTGATAAAGCAACTAATGCCGATGCTAGTAAAACAGAAACGTTCAAGTCAGCCGTTTTAGGGTTCTTAGCAACTGTTTTAGTAGTAGGTTTATCTGGTACAGGTTCATATGGTTTAAAATTATTTAAATCAATTTTTAAACAAGTATAATATCTACATGTTTCAGCTCCACAAGTATTAGATGTAAAGTTAACTTGCATACCGTTATTTTCTAAAGTAAGTTTTGATAATTCTTCTCTTGATGAGTTATTAAACCAAGTCATTAGTTTATTTTCATCAAGTTCTAATACTCTACCAACAGATCTTACTACATCAGCCAACCATTCTCCGGTAGCAGAATCGCAAAATTGATCTTGACTACTTTCTCTTTGATATTCTAAAACGTTGTTTTTATAAGTAAAATAGATACGACAAGAATATTTTTGAGCAGAACTTCCATTATATCCATAATAGATTGTTAAATTGTCTTTTTCTGCTTTAATATTAGTAGTGTATCCTTCAGCTTGATAAGTAGTATAAGAAGTGGTATTTTTTAGTTCATCAGCTAATTCTGTTAAAGAAATATCTTTAGCACTTACATTACTTACTCCAATGAACAAACAAGCCATCAACATCAAAATATACTTCTTCATATTTACCTCCTATTCTATCATAATAATAATACAATAAAATGTCTGCTTTTGTCAATCTCCAAAAACTTATTTAAAAAATTTGTCTTTGCTTATTGGTTATTTAAGCACCAAAATAAAATTATTTTAATGCTTATTTTTAGTTTCTCCAACTAAAATAAAACAATTCAACATTTATTTACATATTTCGATTTTTAATATAAAGAAACAACTTCAATTGAAGTTGTTACATTTCTTTTTTAATTTTATATATTTTAAATATACTATATCCAACTATAGAAAATGCTACTACTGCGGAACTTAATAAAATCAAAATATTTGAATCGGATGTTTTAGGATTTTTCTTAACTGTTTTAGGATTACAATATTTTTGTTTTGCCATACTACAAGTTATCCCATCTTTTTCCATTTTACTAGTTATATCTTCCTTAGCATTCATCATGCCATCGGGACATATACAAACAACTTTTTCTTGGCAATACTTTTGTTGGGCTTCATCACAAGTAGATCCGTCATTTTCCATTTTACTGGTTATGTCTTCATTAGCATTTTGCATATTACTTGGACATTTACATGTCGGTTTTTCCTTACAATATTTTTGTTGGGTCGTTTCACAATCTGTTCCATCTTCAACCATTTTACCGGCTATATTTTCTCCAGCATTCACTGTACCATCTGGGCATTTACAAACTGGCTTTTCCTTACAGTATTTTTGTTGGGCTTTACCACAATCTATATCTTCATCAATCATTTTATCTGATAAATCTTCTCCGGCATTTTGCATATTACTTGGGCATTTACATAGCGGTCTTTCGCGACAATATTTTTTTTGAGATGTACTACAATCACTTTTATCCGATACCACTTTATCAGCTATATCCATTCCCGCATCTAAACTATCACTTGGACAAGTACATACTGGCTTTTTTTGACAATATTTTTCTTGGGCCTGTTCACAAGTTGTGCTATTATCGACATGTTCCGTTATATCTTCATTAGCATTTACCATATCTGCTGGACATTTACATGTCGGCTTTTCCCGGCAATATTTCTTTTGGGCCGTACTACAATCACTTTTATCTGATACAACTTTATCGGCTATATCCATTCCCGCATCTAAACTGTCACTTGGGCAAGTACATACTGGCTTTTCTTGACAATATTTTTCTTGGGCTTGTTCACAAGATGTGCTATTATCAACATGATCCGTTATATCTTCACCAGCATTTACCATATCATCCGGACATTTACATGTCGGCTTTTCCCGACAATATTTTTGCTGAGCCGTACTACAGTCACTATTATCTTGCATTACTTTATCGGCTATATCCAATCCAGCATCTAAACTATTGCTTGGACAAGAACAAACAGGTTTTTCCCGGCAATATTGTTTCTGGGCTTGTTCACAAGTTGTACCACTACCGACATGTTCGGTTATATCCTTATTAGCGTCCCAACTATCACTAGGACAGTTACAAGGTAGTGGCTTATAAGGATCAAAGTTATTTAAATCAACTTTAAAAATTGTATAATAACGACATGTTCCATACGAACAGGTATTAGTCGTAAATCTAACTTGCATACCATTATTTTCCATCGTCAATTGTGATAAATCTTCTCTTGATGAGTTATTAAACCAATTCATCAATTTTGATTCATCTAATTCTAAAAGTTTTCCTATAACTCTAACAACATCGGCTAACCAATTAGCATTTGAAGCGGAACAAAAAGTATCTTCTCCTCCCGTTCGATGATATTCTAAAATATGATTCTCATAAGTAAAGTTTAAACTACAAGAAAATGCTCCTACCCCAGAATACCCTTCATAACCATAATTTATTTTTAAATTATTACTTTCGGTTGTAACACTTACATTATATCCTGGTAATTGATAAGACGTATATGAAGTTGTCTTTTTCAATTCATCAGCTATATCATTAAGTGAAATATCTTTAGCTCTTATCGTATATAATCCAACAAAAACACATGATAAAAAAGCTATCATAATAAAAAAATACTTCTTCATACAATCCTCCTATCATATCATGATAATAATACAACGAATCGAGTATTTTTGTCAATATCGACAGAAAAAAACAAGATTCGCCATTTGATTATTTCATTATTATTTTTCCCATTTAATATGAAATAATACTTTTTCAATCTTGTTCAATTTTTATAAATTTATTTCATTTCTTCCATAATACAAGGAATTATTTGTTTTTTTCTAGATACTAAACCATCTAAATAATAACCTTGGTTTAAATTTTCAATATGAAAGGCATTTTCCAAAATATTTTTTTCACTTTCTGTATAAAATAAATATGAACCATTTTTCAAAATATCAGTTACTACTAACACAACCATTTGATAACTACCATTTTCTTTCATTTTTTCAATTACTTTTTGGTATTCATCTTTCTCTTTTAATATATTATCATAGTCTAAAGTAAATACTTGACTTACAGCAATTTTACCATCGTTTATCGGATATAATTTTATATCCGTATTTATAACATCTTCTTTACTCCGACCTTCTAGTGAAGTTCCCGCTTTAAACATTTCAATGGCATACTCTTCTGGATTTACTTGGGCAATAACTGATAAATTGGCTACTGCTTCTTCATCGTAACTTGTTTTAGAAGGACTAGTTAAAGCAAGAGTATCTGATAAAATACCAGAAAGCATAATTCCCGCAATACTCTTAGGTATTTCGGTTTTAGTTTCTAAAAATTGTTGATAAATAATTGTATTAGTACTACCAACCGACATATTTCTAAAATTGATAGGTTTGTTTGTTGAAATATTGCCAATTTTATGATGATCTAAAACTTCTACAATTTCGGCTTCCTCTAACCCTTCAACACTTTGATCAGATTCATTATGATCGACCAAAATAACTTTTTTCTTTTCTATATCCGTCACTTCGGTAACTCTAAGTAGTCCTTTACAAACACCTTTTTTATTGACAATTGGATAATTATTATGTTTTAATTTATTACTTTCTTTTATAAAATCATCATAATAATCTAGTTCGTTAAAGGTACATATTCTTCCCTTTGGTAATATAGCATATATGTAGTTACTTAATCCAATTAGTTTACTAGTTCTAAATGTATCATAAGGACTTAAAATAATATTTACTTTATTTTCATAAGCCAATTTTATAAGTTCATCAGGGATATATCTTCCTCCTACATTTATAATCAACTTTACTTTACTCATAATGGCTTTTTTTAATATTTCAACTCTTCCACCAGCGATTAAAATATCGTTTGAACAAAGGGTTACCGTATTTAAAAAGGTTTGGGTATCATAAGCGGCTATTAAAATAGAACCTTCTATTTCTTCGTCAATTCTTACAATTTCTTTACCATTTAAAGTTTTTAAAATATTATCATAAGAAGTTTTTAATTCATTAAAGTTACCATCTATTAAATCATTAGTAATGTTTTTAATTGTAACTAAGGTTAAAAATTTTTGAGCATCATCTATTAAAGGCACACCAGTAATACAGTGATCCATCATAAAATCATATGCTTCTTTTACACTAGAATTATATTTTAAATAATAATCTTTATGATATTTTATATCTCTAATTTGTAACTTAACATCATTTAAATATTTAGGTGATTCAACACCAAAATAATCTAGAACAAATTTTGTTTCTAAATTTATATCTCCCAAAACTCTAGGTTCTGTTTTATATCCCAATTGATTTTTTAAATATGATAAACTAATAGCACTTGTAACTGAATCTGTATCCGGTTTGCGATGACCAAATATATATATTTTATTCATAACCTACTCCTTTTATTCAAGTTTTACCTTTGCTTATTATACAGGATATGGTCTTTAAATACAAGTACTATCGTTATAATATTTTTTCAATTTTGTCTAATAATTTTTCTACTTTTTCCTCTTGTTTTTTTATGTCATCAAATTTTAAACAATTATTAAATTTTTCCTCCAATAAAACATTCATAGATGCACTTTCCGCAAAATTAGTTAAACTTTTTAATGCTTTATCCGAACTATATTCATCTTTACAACTAGAACCTATCGCTATAGCTATCATATTTTTATTCTTTAAAGTTTCTTTGGTATATAAAGGATTTAAACGGTCCATAAATATTTTTAAATCACCAGATATTAAATTCCATCTAGTTGGAGTTATAAAAATTAAAGTATCAGCATTTTCTACTTTTTTAATATTATCTATCATATCATCTTTAAAATCACATACCCCTTTAGTATCACAATCCATACATCCAGTACAAATATATATTTTTTGATTACCCGGAATGATAATATCACTAATAATTCTTTTTGACTCTAATCTATCTTTTATTTTATTTGCTAAGTACTGACCATTTCCTTCTCTTCTAGATCCTAAAATAATAACTGTTTTTGCCATTTTATCACCATTTTTATTATGAATATTTTAATTTAAAATATACAAAAAAACTACTATTTTAAGTAGCTTTTATAACATCTTCCCACTCTTTGACTTTAAAACCAAATAACACTTTATCATCAATTAAAAGAACTGGTCTTTTTACAAGCATACCATCACTAGCCAACAACTTTATTTGTTCTTCTAAAGAAAGATTAGGTAGTTTATCTTTTAATTTTAATTCTTTATAAAGATTTCCACTAGTGTTAAAAAATGATTTCAATGGTTTTTCAGTTTTTTTAACCATAAATTCAATTCTTTACTAGTTGGATTATTTTCAATAATATCTCTTTTTTCATACTCGATAAAATGTTCATCTAAAAATGTCAAAGCCTTTTTACAAGTACTACAACGAGGATGACATAATATTACTGCTTTCATATTTCACCTCTATTTTAACAAAACCAATCGATAATATCTTGCGAACAATGTTTGTGTTTTCTGGCTAGCCAATCATCATAGAAAAAACTTTTGTCACTATAACGAGTTCCCTCTTGAAATACTTCTCTTTTATCGTTTATTTCACAACCAAATTGCCAATCAACCAAACCTCCATAACAATTTCTTACATCTTGTTTAAGTTGCCACTGTTCTAAATGTGTAATAACTCCATCTACTCCTATTTTTTTCATAATTGTCCCTTTCTATTATTTTATTTACTACACACGGCTATTTTAGTATATCACGTTATTATCAATAGTTACAATTATTTTTTTAATTTTTTTAACAAAAATGTAAAAAACATTTAATTTTTATTTTTTTTCTTTATAATAAATTTATCTAAAAATACCAATATAGCAGGTAACAAAAGTAATATTAAAATAACTGAACAAATTGTTCCTTGACATAAAGTAATACATATTTTACTGGCAATATCTTCCGCAAATATTCCAACGACAAAAGTGACAATTATTAGTATAGATGAGGATGTTAAAATGGTGTTAATCGACTTATCATAAGCCAAAGTAACGGCTTCTTTTTTATCGTATTTTTCTCTTATTTCTTCATAATAGGATGTGTATAAAATGGCGTAATCGATGGTTGCACCCAACAAAATACTTTGCACTATTAAAATAGAAATAAAGTAAACTGAGCCACCAAGTAATGACAATACTCCCATTGTTACATAAACAGCAGTTTGAATAATCAAAACTAAAATACATGGTATTGATAAGGACTTAAATGTTAAGGCTACAACGATAAAAATTGATATCATTGTTAAAATTGTAATAGAGTTTAATTCACCGTCAAATGTGTCGTTCATTTCATAGGCCATCAATGAATCTCCCGCAAAATAAACTTTATCATTTTTAAATATTTCTTTAGCGTTTTTTATAAAGTTAAATGTTTCTTTTGATTCTGCTGGTAATTCAGTGTTAATAACTATTCGTGAATAATTATTTCCTACTAAATTGTCTTTGGCCTTTTTTATTGTATCTTTCGCATCAACCACTTTTTCTTTAAATGAATTATCGATAAATTTATCGTATTTTGCATCTTTTAATATATCTTCATTTAAATAGTCAACTAATTGTTCTAATGTCAAAGTATATTTATTTTGATAATTATATACACTACCATAATAAATATATAATAATTCAATCATATCTTGATTTAAACCATCATCTAATTTTTTTACAGTTTGATAAAATTCTTGGGAGGTATATTTTTTATTATTGTCTAAATCGATCATAATTTTTCTTAGAGTTGTTAGTTTTTCTAAAGAACTATCCGAAAACAAATTGGAATATTCTTTTTTAGTTACTACATCATCCAATATAAAATTAACTAATTTTTGTAGGGATATATTTAAAGAGTAATTGTTTTTTTCTAATTGATATAAAGAGTATAATAATTTTATTTTGGCTTTATCTATATTAAAAATTGAAGATATTTGATTAACAGAATATTTTTTATTAGAAATAACTCCGTTCATGACATTTTGTAAAGTAACTAAAGATTTCAAAGTTTTACTATCTAGTTTTCCTTTTAAAACATCACTTTGTTTATTTTTTAAAATAAAGTCGACAAATTGTTTAGGAGTCATTTTTAAATTTTTATTCTCTAAAGTATATAAACTATAAATACTTTTTAATTTACTTTCGTCAATATTTAAAATTTGACTTAAATTTTTATAAGTATATGTTTGATTTTTAAGACTGCTATCCATAATTTCTTTTAACAATTTTAATTGTTCAATTGTTTTTTCATCGACAAGATTAGAATTTGTATTTACACTTTCTAAAACGAGGTTGACAAATTGATATGGTGTCATCACCCAATTGTCGGTATTATTGTTCGAATAGTCAATTAAAGCATATATTTTATATAATAATTCTTTATCTATTCCGACCACTGAAGACAACTCACTGGCTTTATACAAAGTTGGATTGTTTACCACCTTTGGATCATTTTGTAAAGCTATTAAGTTATCAATATTAACTTGATCTAAATATTCTGTATTATTTTTTAAATAAATTACACTGTTTATAAAATTGCTTAAAGTCATTTTCGTATCACTTTCTTGCGTAGAATAATATGAAAGTAATACTTTGTCAGTTAAACTTTTATCGATATTGAACATATTACTTAATGCTTCACTATTTAAACTTTTATTGATAGTATTTTTATCACTTAGATTATAAATCAATTTAATTTTTTCTTTTTCATCTTTACTGATAAGATTATTGTATGTTGTGTTAATGGTTTTATTTTCAATTATAAATTTAGATAATTGGTTAATGGTTAATTTTGTATCTACTCCATTTATACTAAAATAATATAAATATAACTGTTTTGTTAGATTGGCATCCATATTGAAAAGTTTAGCTATTTCTTTATAATTAACCGCTTTAGTAATGGTTTTTTTATTTGTATATTTTTCTAAAGTATTTATACTATTTAAAGCACTTTTAGGAATTTGATTAGAATACGTTTTATTAGTTAAAACTTTATTTTTAATAAAATTAGTAAAGTCGGGTATAGTTATTTTTTGATTGACATTTTTAGAATTGTATAAAACCAATAACGATTTGACACTGTCAACATCAATATTTAATAAATTAGAGATATCTTTTATATTTCTTGGTTTAGTAATTCCTTCTATAGTAGTAAAATTGGATAATTTATTTAAACTTTGACTGTCTAATTCATCAGATATTTTTCCCTCTTTATTGGCTTCATTTTTAAGAAAATCAACTAAATTTTCCATAGATATTTTATTTTCTTTTTGATTATAGTAATTATAATAAAGAATTTTTAGTAAGTAATCTTCCACATCAATATCCATATCAAAATCATTTAATTTTTTATTCAAATCTTGATATTTAATTGGTTCATTTATAGTATTACCATAACATAAAACACTATTGGCATCTTTTAAATTCTCTAAGGTATGACATTTATCTGCGATTGTCTTTTCATCTTGATTTTTATAAACTACTACCATTTGATTATTTTCTTTAAATACTTTTTTTATCTCATCTTTTTCTGATGTTGTGTATAAAGTTTTTAAACCACCTTTTAAAACAAAACTAATTCCAAAACATAAAACTAATATTGGTATAGATATATATCTAATTTTATAACTAAATTTTCCTATTTTGGTCATGTGTAAATTCAAAACATTTTTCTTGGTTTTGGTGATTAGATTGTCAAATGTTAAAATCAAGGCTGGTAAACAAAAGAAAATACTAATTAAACTTAAAAGAACTCCTTTCGCTAAAACAAAACCTAAATCTTTACCGATAGTAAAACTCATAAATATTAGGGCTAATAAACCGACAATCGTCGTCAAAGAACTACTAGATATTGCCTTTAAAGATTGATAAAGGGCTTGCTTCATTGCCGCTATTTTATCTGGATATTTTTCTTTTTCTTGACGATAACGGTTCATCAACATAATAGAATAATCCATTGAAAGAGCCATTTGTAATATAGCTGATATAGAATTAGTAACATTTGATACACTAGAAAAAATTATATTGGATCCCGCATTTAAAATAACCGCTATACCGATGGTAAACAAAAACAAAAATGGTTCAATATAAGATTCACACATAAATATTAAAATAACTAAACAAATACTAACAGCGACGACAATAATCCAAAGTGGTAAAACATCACCGTTTTTAGAAGCAATAGAGCCACTTGTGGAAAATTCATAGTCTTCATACTTGTTTGTAACTTCTTCATACACCTGTTTGGCTTTAGGAGAATCATCTTTAGCGTCCACATTAACAGTATATAATGTATAATCATCTTTATTGTAATCTTCACTATCTTTTTTATAATCAACAGTGGCGATATTTTTATTGTTTTTTAAATAATTATATATATCATCTTTTTCTTTATCACTCAAATTTTTAAACATAATATTAAAAGATGAACTTGCTTCTTTAGAAAATTCTTTATTCATAATATTGATACCAGTTTTTGTTTCAGAACTATCCGGTAAATAGTTAGTCATATCATAATTTATATTTACTTTTCTACTTAAAAACATACTAATAAAAGTTAGTATTATAAACAAAAATAAAATAATTTTTCTTTTTTCAACAATAAAATCAGTAATTCTTTTCATTTTCATTCCCCCTAGAAACTAACGAATTATTATACACCAAACTTTTATTTTATAAAAGACTTTTTTTTAATTATTTTTTTATATAATATTATATATATGGAAAAGAGGAAAAATTTATGAACTTTCAACACAAGGGAAACATGATATATCAATGTAATAAAGCCTTAGAGTTAATTCAAAAAGGAAAATTTAAACTCGCCAAAATTATATTAACTGATTTATTAAAAGAACATCCTCATGACTTTATAACCAACTATTATATGGGAATTATTTATTTAGATGAGGGAGAATATGAAACAGCTATAAAATATTTAAAAAGAAGTGGTTCTGAAGATAAATATTATTTAAACATTTTATATTGTTATGTCCAATTAAACATGGAAAAAGAAACTTTAGAATTATACGAAAAATACTTAAAAAAGCCCATTGACGAACTAGCTAAATATAGTAAATTAAAATTTTATTTAGATGCGAAATATGGCAATTTAGATGAATGGTCATTAAATTCTTATCATGGAAAGCAAATTCATGAATATCAAGAAAAAAGAGCTATTGAACATATAAAAGAAAGACATGTTGTCAACAATATAAATGGTAGTTTCAACCCCAATATCAACATTGAAGAATTATTTTACCAAGTAAAAGAACATATCAAAAATAACCCTCATGATGGGAACTTTTTTGAAAAAAATTGTACTGGTCGTTTTTTCTTTTACTACCCTAATTGTGGAACCGGATATAAAGATGATTTAACTGAAAATAGACAATTAGAAACCTGTAATTACATTGCGGTTGTTACTGATGCCTTTAATTTAAACATATTAACCATGTATCCAACTTTGAATATTGAAAATCAAAAAATATGTTATTTAAAACCTAAAGTACAAGAAAAACAAAATATTAAAGTAAAAAAAGGTATAGATAGATTTTATGAAAAATATAAAAATTTTAACATTTAACCAGCGTTAGATGTTTTTTTATCAAAAAAACATATATTTTATTATGAATGATGATTTACAAAAAAGACTGAAAATGTTAAAAACAGAAGATTATGTATGGTTTATTTTAATAGGAATAATATTACTATCGTTATATAATAACACTATTGAAAAAAAATTTTTACTTTTTAACGATTTAAAAAGTAAAGAAAAATATCGTGATATTCAAATATTTATCTTCTTAGTTGTATTTATTATATATTTATACTTCGCTATAGATGGATACAAAGACATCAATTCCTTAAAACCAACCGACAGTAAAGAAAAAATAAAAGGAACTTACCTTTCATTTATAAGTGGAGTTTTAATAGCTATCGCCACCGGTATTCTTTTATACATTGCCATATTTGATAAAAATGTAGAAACCGAAATATTTTTTAATTAAAAGTGTTATAATATGAAAAAGAAGGTGGTTAAATGAATATTCCAAATATCAAAAAAGTCGAATTACACTTACATTTAGATGGTTCTATCTCCTTAGATTTAGTTAAAAAACTTTCTAACTTGCCGATAGAAGAAATAAAAAAACAAATGATTGCGAAAGAAAAATGTAATGACTTAAAAGACTACTTAACCCATTTTGATTTACCAATATCAATTATGCAAACAAAAGAAAATTTAAAATTAGTAGCCCTTGATTTAATAAAACAATTAAAAAAAGATAATGTCATTTATGCCGAAGTCAGATTTGCCCCAATTTTTCACACTAAACAAGGATTAAGTATAGAAGAAGTTGTAACGACTATAAATGAAGTTTTTAATCAAGAACAAGACATAAAATTAAATTTAATTCTTTGTATGATGCGTGGGACTAAACCAAAAGATAATGCAGAAATTATATATTTAGCCAAAAAATATTTAAATAAAGGCGTATGCGCTATTGACTTAGCCGGTGATGAAATAAATTACCCTTTAGAACTATATAAAGACCTATTTAAAAAAGCCGATGAATTAAATATTCCTTTTACTATTCATGCGGGCGAAACAAGTAATAGTAAAGAAATAAAAAAAGCCATTCAATTTAATGCCAAACGAATTGGCCATGGTATCAAAGCAATTGATGATGATGAAGTTTTAAACATAATAAAAGAAAAACAAATTCTTTTAGAAATATGTCCAACTAGTAATATTCAAACTAATGCAGTAGATAAAATTCAAAATCATCCCGTTTATAAATTATATCAACAAGGTATATTATTAAACATCAATACCGATAATAGAACCGTTTCCAATACCACTTTAAATAAAGAATATAAACTCCTTCAAGACACCTTTAAATTTACTACCGCAGATTTTATTAAAATGAATAAATGGGCCATTGAAAAATCTTTTTTAAACGACCAAGAAAAAGAAAAAATAAGTAAACTATTAACCAAATTTTAAAATAAATAAGTAAAAAGGTAAATTTTACTTTTTTATTTTGTCTATTTATGTTATATTAAAATAGGTGATCATAATGGGTAACAATAAATTTACCATTGACTTAGAAGTAGACAAACTTAAAGTAAATGCACCTTGTCCTTACTGTCGTAAACATAAAGTTGTACATCTATTATATGAACCGCAACGACCAATTTTAGAAGATTTGGAAAAAAGAAAAATAATTAAACTATCAAGCAGCCCAATTACCTTTCATAAATCTCCTAAATACTATTGTCATGGTTGTAAAAGAGTAATATTTGATGACTCTAAAATATGTCCAATTTGTTGGCATAAAATAGACGATAAAATAACTAGAACCTGTTCACATTGTGGTTGGAAAAGAGATTTAGTTCAAGAACAAAGTCCAGATAATACTTGGGGATGTAATGTAATACCTTTTAGTCACTATCAAGATAACTGGATTTTAATTTTAAGTCTGACATTAGGTGATTCTATTTGTATCTATCCTTTAGATATCACCAATTCCTATTTTGAAGGAATATTTATTAAATGCTTAACAACCAACAAGTCACCAATGCTTACTCCCGTTATCGTAATAAAAACCAAAAATGACGACTTTGAATATATACCAATTGGTCGTATTCAGGCAATTCAAAAAATTAAACCATTGCCAATTTCTTTAAAAGAAACTAATTTTAATCAATCTGAAGTATTTAGAAAAAACAAATTTTTAAAACCAGTTTTTTCATCGCAAAATAAAGATGTTATATAACTTCCCAAACGGAAGTTTTTTTCTAAAAAATATTGTGAAAATAAAACTATAATAATATAATAAATATACAGTCGTAGGAGGTTTAAATGGACTTTAATAATATAAATAAAAAAGCAATTATAATTGCTCCATATTCATATCATAAAAAATTACTTAATCAAAAAAACAACAATCATGAATTAAAAAATATAAAAATAATGACTATTGAAGAATTTTTAAAACATTTATTTTTTACATATGATGCCAAGGCTATCGTTTACTTAATCGAAAAATACCATATTAAATATCCCTTGGCCATCCTTTATTTAAATCATATATGTACCTTAGAAAATAACCTACCAATTCCTTGGTTAAAAGAAATGATGAATGACTTACTAAATCAAAATTTACTAATAAAAGATTTATTTTTTAAAGATACTCTTTTAGATAGTGAAATATACATATATGGTTATAGTCATTTTTCTAATTACTATAAAAATATTTTAAAACCCTATAAAGTAACTTACATTCCTTTAGAAAAAAAAGACTATACCTTTCCTATTTATCAATATAATACTTTAGATGAAGAAATTGAAAACGTGGCTAATAAAATTATTTTATTACATAATGAAGGTGTTCCTTTTTCTAAAATAAAAATAATAAATGGAAACAATTTTTTTAATACTATCAACCGTATATTTACTAACTATCACATTCCTACTTTAGAAAAAAATGTTAGTATTTACTCTAGTTTATTAGTCCAAGACTTTTTAAAAGAATTAAAAGATCCTATAGAAGAAACATTAGAAATAATAAAAAATAAATATTCCCTAAATAGAGAAGAAAATAATCAAATATATAATCAAATAATTGAACTATTAAATAAATACTATTTTGTTGACTCATACGTTCAAATAAAAGAATGTTTAATTGAAGAATTAAAAAACATAAATGCCCAAAAAAACCATTTAAAAGAATATGTTGAATTAGTAGAAATAGAAGACACTACTATAGAAGACAATTATTACTTTATAATTGGTATGACTCAAAATACCTTTCCCCTTTTAAAAAAAGATGATGACTTTTTATCTGACCAAGAAAAAGAAAAAATCGGTTTAGAAACCGCTAAAGAATACAATCAAAAAGAAATAGAATTTATAATAAACAAAATTAAATCTATTCCTAATAATTGGTTAAGTTTTCATAAAAATGATGGTAAAGAAGAATGTCTTCCTTCTATAATCTGTCAAAAATTAAACTTTCCTATCACTGAAAACAATTTGTTTTCTAACATTCGTTTTTCAAAAGTGGCTGATAAAATTTCCTTAGCCATAGCCTATGATGACTGGTTAAAATTTGGAAAAACAAGTAATAATATGTCTTACTTAGCCAGCCATATCGATATTCCATATCAAAAATATAATAATCAATTTACCAATATAGATAAAAAAACAATTCAAGAAAGTATGAAAAAATTAACCCTTTCATACACCGCATTAAATACATATTACAAATGTCCATTTAGATATTATTGTAGTTATATTTTAAAACTTGACAAATATGAAACAACGTTTGACGCATTTGTCGGTAGTGTATTTCACAATGTATTATCTAAAGCCTTTGTCAAAGATAATACTTTAGATACTACCACTTTATATAGTCAAGCCATTAAAGAAGAATTAACCAAATTAGACAATCAAAATTGTCAATTTACATTAACCGAAGAAAATAAAACATTTATAGAATTTTTAAAAGAAGATATCAACTTTGTAGTCGATACCATAAAAGAACAATTAAAAAATAGTCAATTAAAAAATGCCCTATTTGAAAAAGAAATTATAGTTGAAAAAGATAACGAAATACCTGTATTTTTTAAAGGATTTATCGATAAAATCTTAATCCTTGAAGAAAATGATAAAAACTATATAGCCATAATTGACTATAAAACCGGAAAAGAAGAAATTGAAATCAAAAATGTTAAATTTGGTTTGAACTTACAACTTCCCGTTTATTTATACTTGGCTAGCCAAATAGAAAAATGGCAAAATAATACTTATGTAACCGGTTTTTATCTGCAAAAAATATTAAACAAAGAACAAAATCAAAAGCCCGGAATATCATATAACCAATTAAAAAAAGAATCATTAAAACTAGAAGGATACTCTAACACTAATATTGCTATCTTAGAAAAATTAGAGCCAAATTACGAAGCCAGTCAACTTATAAAAGGTATGCGGGTTAAAAATGACGGTTCATTTTATAGTACTGTAAAAAGTTTATCCGAAAAAAATATGCAAGATTTGATAAAATACGTTGATAAAAAAATAGACGAGGCCAGTAATAACATATTGAATGGCAACTTTAAAATAGAACCTAAAAGAATTGGCAATGATGTTATTAGTTGTAATTTTTGTCCATTCAAAGAATTATGTTATTTAGAAGAAAAAAATATTCAAAACTTAACCCTACCAGACAATTTGGACTTTTTAGGAGATGATGAAAATGAACTTTACTAAAGAACAACAAGAAGCCATTGAAAAAAGTGGTAAATCTATAATAGTATCAGCCGGGGCTGGTAGTGGTAAAACAGCCGTTTTAACCGAAAGAGTATTATATAAAATTAAAAATGGCATAAACATAAACGAACTTTTAATTTTAACATTTACTAAAGCCGCCGCTTTAGAAATGAAAGAAAGAATTAGGGCTAAACTAGAAAAAGAAACCGCTTACCAAGATCAACTATCACTAATAGATACTGCTTATATCGGAACCTTTGATAGTTTTGCCTTATCAATATTAAAAAAATATAGTTATTTAAAAAATATCCGCCCCGATGTTAAAATTGCCGATAGTACAATCATTTTCCTACAAAAAAAGAAATTATTAGATGAAATATTTAACGACTTATATATAAAAAAAGATGATGATTTTTTAAAATTTATCCATGACTTTTGTATAAAAAATGATAAAGAAATTAAAAAATTCCTTTTAAAATTAGATAATAAATGGGATATATTAGAAAATAAATTAGAATTTTTAAATAACTATGTCGATAACTTCTATAATGAAGAAAATATCAATAATTTAGTTCAAAAATATGAACAACTTTTAAAAGATGAAATATCCACAATAAACCATCTTTTAAACCTTTTAAAAAATTATGCTGACAATGCTTATTACGAAAAAGTTTTAGACATATTTAATCCAATTTTAAACGTCAATACCTATGAAGAATTAAAAACATTTTTAACCATTAAAATCCCAAGACTTCCTAGTAATAGTATCGATGAAGTAAAAGAAATAAAAAATCGAATAAAAAAACAATGGGACTATATTATAAGTCTATGTAATTACGATTCTACTAACTCAATGAAAGAAGAACTATTCAAAACTAAACCTATAATTAAAACAATCATGAACATTTTAGCGACCTTAACTAAGCAAATCCAAAATTGGAAAACCCAAAATGATTTATATGAATTTCAAGATGTCGCTATTAAATCCTTAGAAATAATTAAAGAAAACGAAAAAATAAGAGAAGAAATAAAAAATAGTTTTAAAGAAATTATGGTTGATGAATACCAAGATACTAACGACCTGCAAAATCATTTTTTAAACTTAATTTCCAATAACAACCTTTACGTAGTTGGCGATATCAAACAATCTATCTATCGTTTTAGAAACGCTAACCCTAAAAACTTTAAAGAAAAATATGATTTATACAAAAACGGAATCGACGGTTATAAAATAGACTTAAACAAAAACTTTCGTTCCCGAAAAGAAGTTTTGAACAATATAAACTTTATTTTTAATCAAATAATGGATGATGAAATAGGTAACGCTAAATACAAACAAGAACATCAAATGATATATGGTAATTTAAGTTACGATAATGAAGGTAAATTAAAAGAAGACACTAATATGTCTATAATTAGATATAATTTTGATCCTAAATTAGGGTATAAAAAAGAAGAACTTGAGGCTTATTATATCGCTAAAGATATTATTTCTAAAATAAAAGATAAATATTTAATTTATAATGGTAAAAAACAATCCTTAGTACCAGTTAGTTATAAAGATTTTGCTATTCTAATAGATAGAAGTACCAAATTCCCTCTATATAAAAAAATATTTGAATATATGGGGATACCTATTAGTATTGAAAAAGATGAAAATATAAAAAGTGAAACAGAAATTGTTGTCTTAAAAAATATATTAGGTCTAATCTTATCCATATATAATCAAGTATTCGATAAAAAATTAGAATATTACTATGTTAGCATTGCTAGAAGTTTTGTTTTTGAAATGAATGATCAAGAAATATTTGAAAAAATAAAAAATCATCAATACTTTGATACCGAATTATTTAAAAAAGCCCAAGAAATAACTAAAATAATTGACTACTCTACCCCCAATCAAATTCTAAAAACTATCTTAAACGAATTCAACATTTATGAAGCCCTAATAAAAATAGGTAACGTAAGTTCTAGAATTACCAGAATAGAATCATTATTAGATATTGCCCAAAACTTTAGTAATATGGGATATGATATCATAACCTTTAAAGAACACATGGATGAAATAATGAATAGTGAACTTGATTTAAAAATAACTGCTCCCCATAACGATAACGATGCGGTTTTACTAACAACTATTCATAAATCCAAAGGACTAGAGTATCCTATTTGTTACTTTCCGGAACTATATAAAAAATTCAACATCGATGATTTAAAAGACAAATTTTTATACGATGAAGAATATGGAATATCCGCAACACTGTTTGACGAAGGATTTAAAACAACAATAATAAAACCATTATTAAAGAAAAAATACATAAAAGAAGAAATATCCGAAAGAATGCGCCTATTTTATGTCGCCTTAACTAGGGCTAAAGAAAAAATGATTTTTATAACATCATATCCCGATAAAATGGAAGAGGCTAAAGATGAATGGGGCATTATTGATACCCAAGTTCGCTTAGAGTATCGAAGTTTTCAAGATATTTTATCATCTATTCAAAACACTTTAGAACCTTTTTATAAAGAAGTAGTTTTTGAAAAAAATGACGTTTTAGACTCTTATAAATTCGTCAAATCTAAACCATTTCCTAAAATCGATAATCAAGAAAAATACATTTTAAAAGAAATTCCTTGGAATTTAGAAATTCAAAAAAACAAACATTTTTCTAAATCATTAAATAAACTACTTATCACCAAAGAAAAAAATAATATTGAACTAGGTCTTTTACTCCATCAATATTTAGAAAACCTTGATTTTATAAAACCTCAAGAATATCTAAATAAATTAGAACCTTTCTATCAAAAAAAATTAAAAGATTTTTTAAATACCCCCCTACTAAAAGACGTATCTAAAGCCAATATTTTGAAAGAATATGAATTTATTTATCAAAAAGATAATATCGAATATCACGGTATCATCGATTTAATGTTAGAATATGAAGATCATATTGATATAATTGACTACAAACTGAAAAGTATCGACGATGAAAATTATTTAAATCAACTTCATGGATACCAAGAATATATTGAAAACCTAACCGATAAACAAACCGATATATATTTGTATTCTATTTTAGATAACACCATGAAAAAATTAAATTAAATAAGCATTTTTAACCAATAATTGCATATACTATGAGTAGAACCATGACACCTTAAAATTTGACTATCCATGGTATGTATGTTATAATTATATCGCTGGTAACAGTTTAATGAGGTGAAAATGTGAAATTAAATAAGATTGAAATTACTATAGGTTCAGCAATGGCCTTCATAGTTATTTTAGTCACATTGATTGTTATTAACACCAAACAAAATAATGTGAAATAT
This sequence comes from uncultured Bacilli bacterium, assembly GCA_947623815.1. GTDB lineage: Bacteria > Bacillota_I > Bacilli_A > RF39 > UBA660 > HGM10857. The sequence goes on from CANQHO010000001.1 coordinate 45,283, forward strand.
AGTAATAAACTTTCTTCTTTAAAAGAAGAAGCAGTAAAAATGAGTAATAGTGTTGCTTTAGCGGATACTCCTAACAATACATCAAACGTCAATGTTGCGATGCAACAAGAACAAGTATTAGGAAGCGTCAAAGAAGGAGACGCTAAAGAACTTGCCGAAGAAGAACAAGCCAAAGTAAAAGAAGATGAAAAACAAAAACAACAAGAAATTGCCAAAGAAGAAAAAAATAAAACGACTAAAAAAGCCACATCATCAACAAGTAACTACAAAGGATTATCGGCTAGCGAAATTGGTCGTAAAATTGATACTTTGTTAAAAAAATCAACCTTGAAAGGAAAAGGGACTGTATTTGCGGAAAAAGCGTTAGCGTTAAATATGGATCCATACTTAGCGGCATCCGTTATGTTACATGAAACAGGATGTGCTTGGAAATGTAGTAACTTAGTCAGAACAAAATACAATTTAGGTGGATTAAAAGGTTCTAATGGTAGTTATAAAAAATTTAGTAGTTTAGAAAAAGGTATAGAAGGTTATATAAATATTTTATATAAAAACTATTACTCAAAAGGTTTAACTACACCAGAAAAAATGGCGAGAAAATATACCGGACAAAAAAATCCTAGTACTTGGATTTCAAAAGTTAGAAGTTATATGAAAAAAATAGAAAAGGCTTAAAATAAGTCTTTTTTATGTTATAATGATTATGGTGGTTGTATGCGAGAAGATATATTGAATCAAGTTAGAATAGAATATAAAAAATTAAAAAAAGAAATACTTTTAAAATATAAAGAAAACTTATTAAAAAACGGTGAATTAAATAAAGATAATATAGTCTTACAAGCATTTAATAATATTCCCAATGCCTCATCAATTCATATCATCGATAGTAATCACTTAGTTATCTACATGGGAAGTTACATCCAAGAAAAAACCGACTATGGTAACAATTCCTACCTTACCTATGAAGGCAATCCCAACACGGATTATAAATCATATATAGACATTGAAACAGATATTACTTACAACATTGAATTAGATAGATGTGAAGAATTTGAAAGTGTTTTTACCGTCTTACATGTTTCCAATTCTTATCAACAACCAGAACTTTTAAAAAAAGTCATAACTATTAAAAATTATTTCAAACAAGAAATAATGGAAAGATCCCAACAAGATGTAGTTAACGAATTACAAGTAAAATATAAACAAAAGTGCAAACAGAATATCACTATATAAATTCACAAAATGTGAATTTTTTTAAATTAAACTTTTTATCATAAAAAAGACAAGCCTTCATAAAATTTATTAGGAGGCAAAATATGAATAGTCGATACAAAGGATTAACTAAAGAAGAAGTTTATCAAAACAAAGAACAATATGGATCAAATACAATAAGTAGTACTGTAAGCAATAGTTTTTTAAAAAAATTAGTTGAAAGTTTAGGAGACCCAATTATTCGTATCTTGTTGATAGCCTTAGGAATTAAAACTATTTTTTTAATTAAAAATTTTGACTGGTATGAAACAATTGGTATAGTAATCGCTATATTAGTTGCCAGTCTAATATCAACCATATCAGAATATGGTAGTGAAAAAGCCTTTATTAAACTTCAAGAAGAGGCTTCAAAAATAAACTGTCGGGTAATCAGAGATGGACAAGTATGTAGTATTCCCTTAGAAGAAGTTGTCGTCAATGATTTAGTATTACTTTCATCAGGTGATAGAATACCGGCCGATGGTAACATCATAGAAGGAGAAATATCTGTAGATGAATCAATGATAAATGGTGAAACAAAAGAAGTATATAAAAATAAGAAAAAAAGTGAAGTATATCGGGGAACAGTAGTATACTCTAAAGAAGCAATAATGAAAGTATCCAAAGTAGGTATAAATACCATGTATGGAAAAATAGCCAGTGAATTACAAGAAAAAAGTCCAGAAAGTCCACTGAAACTAAGACTTAGAGAACTGGCTAAAGTGATAAGTAAAATTGGCTATATCGGGGCTTTTTTAGTAGCCATTTCATATCTTTTTTCAGTTATTGTAATAGACAACCATTTTGATTTAAATTTAATTACGCAAACTATAACCAATTTTCCAATTATATCTGGTCATATTTTATATGCCTTAACATTATGTGTAACTATAATCATAGTAGCCGTCCCAGAAGGACTGCCGATGATGGTTACCTTAGTTTTATCATCAAATATGAAAAGAATGCTTAAAAATAATGTTTTAGTAAGAAAATTAGTAGGAATTGAAACAGCAGGTAGTCTAAATATTTTATATACTGATAAAACCGGAACCTTAACCGAAGGAAAATTAAATGTCATCGGGTTTATGTCCGGTAATACTAAAGAATATCGAACTGAACAAGATTTAATGAAAAACAGTCGTTTACATAACATTGTTAAAACATCTATTCTTTATAATAACAGTGCTACTTATACCAAAGATGGAATTATTGGGGGAAACATAACCGATAAAGCACTATTAAATTTCATTCAAAGTGATAAAAAACTAATATATCCTAAATTAAATACTATTCCTTTTAATAGTAAAGATAAATATATGATTACTATCATTGAACAAAATGGAAAAAAGAAATTAGTTAAAGGAGCCTTTGAAAAAATTTTACCACAATGTCTATTTTACTATAACGAATTTGGTGAAAAAAGAAAAATTGACAAGAAAAAAGTTGAAGAAAGATTAAACCTTTATACTAAATCAGGTATTAGAGTACTAGCCCTCGCTATAAGTGAAGATACAACCTTTACCAACTCAATTCGCCATTTAACTTTAGTTGGCTTTATCCTTATCAAAGACAATATTCGAACTGAGGCTATCGAAGGAGTACAACTAATTCAAAATGCTTCAATAGACATAGTTATGATTACCGGGGATAATAAAGAAACTGCTATAAATATTGGTAAAGAAGTAGGAATATTAAAAAATGAATACGATATAGTTTTAACTAGTGATGAATTAAATCAATTATCCGATGAAGACTTAAAAAGAGTTATTCCCAATTTAAAAATAGTGGCTAGAGCCTTACCTCAAGATAAAAGTAGACTTATAAAAGTTAGTCAAGATATGAATTTAGTAGTGGGAATGACAGGTGATGGCGTTAATGATGCTCCGGCCTTAAAAAAAGCCGATGTTGGATTCGCTATGGGAAGTGGTACCGAAGTAGCCAAAGAGGCTAGTGATATTGTAATACTCGACAATAACATTTTATCGATATCTCAAGCCATATTATATGGTAGAACTATTTTTAAAAGTATCCGCAAATTTATCATTTTACAACTTACAATCAATTTATGTGCCATGGGCTTATCCTTAGTTGGACCTTTCATTGGAGTAAATACACCTGTTACAGTCATACAAATGTTGTGGATAAATATGATTATGGATACCCTAGCCGGGGTGGCTTTTGCTTATGAACCGGCTTTGCTCGAATATATGCAAGAAAAACCTAAAACCAAAAAGGAATCCATCATCAATTCATATATGATCAACGAAATATTATTTACCGGTTTATATTCAGCCATACTTTGTATTTTGTTTTTAAAATTGCCAATCTTCCGTTTAGCCTTTGAAAGTGAAGAAACTTTACTGACTGCTTTTTTTGGACTGTTTATCTTTATCGATATTTTCAACTGTTTTAATGCTAGAACCGAACGACTAAATATCTTACAAAATATTACTAAAAACAAAGTATTTTTAAGTATCATTATATTTATAGTGACAGTTCAAATAATTTTAATTTATTTTGGGGGTTCTTTATTTAGAACATCAGGGTTAAACTTTTACGAATTACAACTAATGATTATTTTAGCCGCTTCAGTAATACCTTTTGATTTTATTAGAAAAACATATTTAAAAAGACATGGTAAGACAAGAAACGTGTAGAAAAATGTCTAGTTTTGTCTTATATGTCGGTACTGTATTGAAAATTGCTAAAAATTATGTTATTATTTAATTGGGTGATAAGATGTTATATTTACATCGGCAACTACAAAAGCAAGGACTAAGTAATTATCAAATACAAAAATTAGTTAAAGAAGGCAAACTATATTTTATTCAAAAAGGAGTATACTCCCCTACTCCTAAAGTAAATGATTTAGAGTTAATTGCTAAAAAACATCCCAATGCTATTTTTACTTTGACAACTGCTTGCTATTGCTATGGACTAATAAAGAAAAAGTATACTCCTTATATGATTGCTACCAAACAAAAAGATCGACCAATCAAAGATGCAATGGTAAAACAGATTTTTATGAAGGATGAATTATATCCAATTGGTATAAGTCAAGTAAGGTTTCAAAATGTTGACATTTTAGCCTATGACTTGGAAAGATTACTAATTGAAGTTGTTCGCAACAAAACAACTTTAGATTTTGATGTATATAGTGAAATAATAAATAGTTTTAAAAAAATTAAAAGTCTTTTAAATAAAAAGAAATTAGAACAATATTTGCCTAATTTCAAAGATCCAAGAATTATCAAAAGGATCAATAAAGAATTGTGGAATGGATAATATCCATTCTTTTTTTAATCGTATACTTCTTCTTTTAATTTTTCAATATTTTCGGTTATTAAAGTAATATAATCTTCTTTACTTGCTCTTTGTTCATCGGTAATAGTTGATAAATTATTTAATTCTAATATTTTAGCATTTGTTGCACTTTTTATACTATTTACTGTTTTATTGATATTATCTTCATCTAAAGTAAAAATATATTCACAATCTTTACTTTTTAATAAACTTAAAGCATCAGTTTTTACTTTATCAGTCAAATTATCATTTTCCTCTAAAGATATAACTCTAAAACCATAATTTTCTAAAAATTTAAGTTTATCACTATCGACAATCAATGTTGTGTTAGGATTATTTTCGCTTAATAATTTTAATTTAGCATCTATGTTAGAAATATTTACTTTTAAATCTTCATATTTTTCTTCTATTTCTTTAGATAAATAATGGTTATTTATATACTTTAAAAGACCATTTTTAATATTTAAAGAAATCATTAAAAAATTAGAAGGATTCAACCATAATTCATCAGATAAATTACTATCCATACTTCCAGTCGCATCGATAATCATCAAATCTTTATTTTTCTTAAACATTGGTTGAATATAACTTTTTTCATTACTTAATCCATTAAAAATATATAAATTTCCTTTACTAAATTCTTTTATTTGTTTATTAGTAAGTTCATATTTTGAAATATCTATCCCATCAGGATAAATACTTTTAATAATACTGTGACTACCATATAATTGATTAGTTATATATTCGATTGGGTAAGCAGTTGTATAAATAGTTATATTTTCTAAATTATCTTTTTTAAAACAACCGGTAATTAAAAATAAACAACAACACATTGTAATTATAAAAATTTTCTTCATTATTTTTTCCTTTCTATAACAGGATCATATCCCCCTTTAAAAAAGGGATTACATTTTAAAATCCTTTTTATTGCCATAAACAATCCTCTAACAACCCCATATTCATTTATAGCTTCAATCGCATATTCTGAACAAGTAGGTCTAAAACGACAATGGTTATGAAAATTTCCTGGTATTTTTTGATATAAACGTATACAATAGATGATACTCTTTTTCATGATATAATTATACTAAAAAATCAAAATTTTGTAAATCTATAAATCCAGTAATTGAAAAAAGTTAGACAATTCTAACTTTCCTTTTCTTCATGATATTCTTTTTCGGTATTAACATTCCATATATTACTTTTATCTTTAACATCATTTAAAATATTTTTAACCGTTTCAAAAGCCGTAACCATTGAATGGTCCATATTGTTATATCTATGTTGTCCATTACGCCCAACACAGTATAAATTTTGATATGTATTAACATATTTAATTAGTTTATCTATATCCGTATAAGTATCAAAGTAAGCAGGATAAGCCTTCTTTACTTTTTCTCGATGACTATCAAGTACAGAACCTTCGTTGATAATTCCCATAGAAACTAATTCTTCACTAGCAAATTTAATACATTCTTTGTCAGACATATTCCAAAAGTCATCACCTTCGTTGCAGAAATACTCAAGACCAATCCAAACTGTTTTATCAGGATTTTTTACCATATATGGTGACCAGTTATTAAATATTTGAATTCTCCCTAATTTAACATTAGGTTCTTGCACATATATCCAACAATCAGGAACAATATTATTTAAAGTTTTAATATCTGTTTCATTTTTTAAATTCAATCTATCAACTAGTAAACCAACAGTAACAAAATCACGATAAGGTAATCCTTCGGCAATTTTATAATACTTTTTAGGGGCTTTTGTTTTAAAATCTAAAACTAGATCTTTTAAAGGCATTGATGATATAAAAATATCTCCCTTTATTTTTTCCAAACCTTTGGCTACTTCACAAGTCACTGAAGTTATTTTATCTTTACTATTTTCTATTTCCACAACTTTATAACCTTTTTTAATTTCACCACCCATTTTTACAAACTCTTTAGCCACTGTTTCCCATAATTGTCCGGGACCATATTTGGGATAAATGAATTCTTCAATCAATGATGTTTCTACTTTTCCGCCGTTAATATGAAAAACTTTTTTAAACATATCTTTGACAATACCCATAATAGAAAGGCCTTTTACTCTTTGGGCTCCCCAGTCAGCGGATATTTGTGATGGATGACGTCCCCAAAGTTTTTCTGTATATTTTTCAAAAAACATACTATATAATTTTTTACCAAACCGGTTAATATAAAAATTTTCTAAGGAATCTTCTTTCTTTTTAACTACCGTTGATTTTATATAACTAAAACCGCTTGATATAGTTCTTCCTAATCCCATATTTTTAAAAGTTTGTAATTTCATACTAATCGGATAATCAAAAAATTTTTTCAAATAGTATATTCTAGATACTCTTCTTCTTTTAAGCATTACCCTATCCACTTTTTCGGGATCCGGTCCATTAGGTTCTAAATCTTTTTTCCTTTTTAATTTTTTATCATCATATGATGGTTTTCCTTGTATCGGCATAATTTCTTTCCAAAAATCCATAACTTCTTGATCTTTGGAAAAGAATCTATGCCCTCCGATATCCATGCGATTTCCTTTATGATTGACAGTTCGTGATATTCCACCAATTGCCTTACTTTCCTCCAAAATTAAAACTTCATACTTATCGCTTTTTTTAAGCAATTCATATCCCGCCGTAAGACCAGCAGGTCCGGCACCTATTATAACTACTTTTTTCTTTTTCATTCTACTTCTCCTATCTTACTATTTTATATAATATCTTTCTAGCCACAAAATTCCAAACAAATACTATAATCGTTGATAATATTTTACTAACCATATAGTAAATTCCTATCTTATCAGTAAATAACCATAATAACAACGTATCAAAAATTAAACCAACTACCCCTATAACTGCATATATTAAAAATTCTTTTAGTTTCGATACTTCAACTTCCTTACTGAAGACAAACTTTTTACTAAGTACATAATTCACAATCAGTCCCATCGTAAAAGATAATATATTGGCTATTATATAATTTTTTAAAATATTGGTTAAAATATATAACATTCCAATATTTACTACTGCGGCAATACCTCCAACAAAACCATAACGAATAAATTGAAGTAAAGAATTTTCAGTCGGGGCGATAAAGTATTTATAAAATAAACCTTTGGTATTATTTTTTTCTTCCTTTAAACTAAGGGCATATATTAACAAAGGCAAAGAACATATTATCTGAGAATAAACCAGTCTTATTGAAGCCGCTGTAATTAAAAGCATAATAACGAAAGTATTACTAAGTACTATCGTAAATGGTAAATAACTAACTATATCTTTTTTTCTTTTATATATAACTATAGTTAATGAAAATATTATTATAAATAAGCCAACTCCAATATCACAAAATAAATATTTTAATGGTGATGAAGATAATATATCTGAATAATTATTGTAATATTTTCTAAATCTATTCAATAAAGAAGAATCATATCCTTTGGTATTCCAAGTATTTTTATATTGAATACCATTGGTTATTTTCCAAATTGGACTAGTTACATTTAAATAAGATTTTACATAATATTTTGGATATCTTACCGAATACTTCAAATACATTTTAATTATCTTATCAAAATTTTTATCCATCCAAACAAACGAATAAGGATATAATAAATCATAATTATACTTCATCGGATTAAAACTACTTGGATAATAATACTTTTCCCAGATTCCTTTAGGCGCCAATTCATCTAATACCCTTTGATCTTCTTTATCAAATTTTATATTTTTATGATACAAATAAGCAATTTGATTACAAGGTACTCCAAGCATTTCCGCTTTAGAACTAATTCCCTCAATATTCTTAGAGTAAACAATACCTAATTTATCATAAACTGGTCCATAAAGAATAAACCTAAAAGCGACTAAAGATATACAGGTTATAATATAAAACCTTCTTTTATCTTTAAACACTAACGCTAAAAAGAAAAACATTACTAATATGTTGGCTAGACCATTATGCCTTATCAACATTATTCCTAAACTAAGAATAATCAAAGATACTTTATGACTTGTTTTATCTATCCACTTTCCTTTAGTAAGTACCAATTCTATAAAAAATAAAGTTCCCAAAAATACTAACCAAGAAAAAGGAGCATCCTTTAATAAAGTTAATGACATTTTTATAAAAGAAGGATTTAATATGATAATAAGTAAACTGATTATAGTTCCTTTTTTATCCAAAAAATATTTTCTTAAAAAATAACAAAAATATAATAAAATACTCCCAATAAAAATTAGTTGAAATATAGCACAAGCAACGATATTATTCCAAAACAATGATGGTAATTTAAAAAAAATTAAAGTATGAATTACTGGATGCCAATTTTCATATACTCCCGATTGAACTTGTTCCCACTGCGTAACTGTATCAACATTTAAGAATTCCGGTAATGGGTACATGGCTAAAAAAGTAAATAACAAAATACCAAAAATAATAACTCCATATATTAAAAGTTCCTTTTTTTCAAATTTTTGGTTCGTTTTTTTTAATTTTATATTTACTATTTTAGGATAGACCAAATTTAATATAACAAAAGCAATTATAAACATTACCAGCATACTAAATACGGGAAAACCTTTACGAACATAAAAACAAGTTGCCAAAGAAAAGTAAAAAGATAAAAAAATTATCAATATTTCTGGCAAAATATTTTTTTTAATATCTTTTAAATACAACATAAATACCTACTCTCCCTACAATTCATTATAATATCTTTTATCATTAAAATCAACTTTTAAAAAAATACTATAAAAATAATTCTTTTAACTTGGAAAAGACTAATTAAAATGATAAAATTAAAAAAAGAAAGGTGATTTCATGGAAATATTAGATAAATTTTCAATTACTCCTAACGATATATCTTTATACCAAACTGCTTTAACCCATACTTCGTACGCTAATGAACATAATATTACTAGTTATGAAAGATTAGAATACTTAGGTGATGCGGTATTAGAATTAGTAATGAGTGAATATTTATATTTAAACACTAATGAAGAAGAAGGGGTCATGACTAAATTAAGAGCACACTATGTATGTGAAAATGCTTTATATGAATACTCTTTAAAAATCGGTTTAAATGAATATTTGAAATTGGGAAAAGGAGAACAAGTAAATGGCGGTAAATTTAGAAAGGCTATAGTTGCTGATATATATGAAGCATTCATTGGGGCTATTTATTTAGATCAAGGTTTTGAAAAAGCCAAGAACTTCATTCATGAAACAGCTATCCCTTTTTTAAAAAATCATCAAATTGATTACTTTGATGATTACAAATCCAAACTCCAAGAATGGGTACAAACAGACAAAAAAAGTTTAGAATATGAAATTGTCAATGAAGAAGGACCAGCCCATAATAAGACTTTTACAGCCGTTGTTAAAATTGATGAAATAATTTATGGAGAAGGTACCGGAAAAAGCAAAAAAGAAGCCGAACAATTAGCGGCTAAACAAGCCTTAGAAAAAAGTGTTATTTTATAATAATATTTTTTTTACTGTTAAAATCTTAAAATTGAAATATGTATAACATTTACAATTGTAGTTTTTATATACTTTTGTTATAATAAATATGGTGGTTAAATGAAAAGTATATACGATATGACATATAATGATTTAGAAAAATATTTTTTAGAAAAAAATGAAAAAAAATATAAGGCTAAACAAATATATGATTGGTTATACAAAAAAAAGGTAGAAACTTTTGATGCAATGTCCAATTTAAAAAAAGATTTAATCACTACTTTAAACCAAGATTTTTCATTTAATCAACTAAATTTAATCGACCAAAAAGATGGAAAAGATGTTACCAAATTTTTATTTAAATTAGAAGATAATCAAGTAATAGAAGCCGTTTTAATGTTTCATGACTATGGTAACAGTTTATGTGTATCTAGTCAGGTGGGCTGTAATATGAATTGTTCATTTTGTGAAAGTGGCCGAAGAAAAAAAGTTAGAAACTTACAAACTCATGAAATGGTATTACAAATTTTAACAATCGAAAAAATAAAAAAACTACGCATATCCCATGTTGTTTTAATGGGGATAGGAGAACCATTTGATAATTATGAAAATGTAGTTAATTTCTTAAAAATTATCAATAACGATAACGGTTTAGCCATTGGAGCACGACATATAACCGTATCAACTTGTGGTATTATTCCTAAAATTAAAGAATTTATGCAACTACCATTTCAAATAAATTTAGCTATTTCCTTACATGCCCCAACTGATGAATTAAGAAGTAAACTTATGCCGATAAACAAAGCATATCCTTTAAAAGAACTAATTCCTGTTTTAAAAGAATACATAAATAAGACAAATAGAAGAATAACATTTGAATATATTTTATTAAAAGACATCAACGATACAGAAGAAATGGCCAATAAATTAAGTCAATTATTAAAAGGAATAAATTGCTACGTCAATTTAATTCCATATAATGAAACAAGCCATATTATGTATAAAAAGAGTAAAAAACAGACAATTTTAAAATTTTATGATATACTTAAAAAAAATAAAATAAATGTTACAATCAGAAAGGAATTTGGTGGCGAAGTTATGGCAGCATGTGGACAACTTCGTTCAAAATATGAGGAGGGATAGTTTGGAAACTTATTATATAACCGACTCTGGTATGGTTCGCGATCACAATGAAGATAGTGTAATTATTACCACAAATAAGGCTAACGAATTATTACTAGCCGTAGCCGATGGAATGGGCGGACACCTTTGTGGCGAAGTAGCATCCAGTTTAGCCATTACTCATTTATCCAAAAGATTTCAAAGTTTAAGTTCCGTTGGTACTAAAGAAGATGCGATTGCTTGGATTAAATCCATTGTATCCGAATTAAATGCCTTAATGTTTAAATATACGGAAGATCACGAAGAAAGCAAAGGTATGGGTACTACACTTGTCATGGCAGTATTAACTGATGAATTCTTACTTTATGGAAACATCGGTGATTCATCTGGTTTTGCCTTAAAACAGGGAAAACTCCACAAAATAACATTTGATCATACCCTAGTAAACCTTTTAGTAAAAACTGGGGAATTGACCGAAGAAGAGGCTAAAAATCATCCGCAAAAAAATGTTTTGATGAAGGCTTTAGGAACTAGTGTCACCGCCGATGTCGATATCTTTGATGTTGAAACAGATATAGATGGAATATTACTATGTAGTGACGGTTTAACAAATATGTTGTCTATTGAACAAATAAATAGAGTAATGAAAGAAGATTTAACCTTAGAAGGTAAATTACAAAAATTGATATTTAAATGTAATAATCGAGGTGGAAATGACAATATTTCTATCGCTTGTTGTTTAAAGAAAGATGGTGAAAATAAATGATGGTTAAGGGGCAAAAAATAAATGATCGATATGAAATCATTAGACTTATTGGTGAAGGTGGTATGGCAAATGTCTATTTGGCTTTAGATACAATATTAGATCGCCAAGTAGCTGTTAAAGTATTGAGAGGAGACTTAGCTGAAGACGAAAAATTTGTAAGACGTTTTCAAAGAGAGGCTAATTCAGCAAGTAAAATAATTCATCCAAATATAGTTGAAATATACGATGTTGGTGAAGATCAAGGCGAATACTATATCGTAATGGAATATATAGATGGTAGAGACTTAAAAAGTCTAATCAAAAAACGAAAAGGTTTAACTATATCTGAAACTATAGATATTATGTTACAACTAACAAGTGCTGTCGCTTGTGCCCATGATAGTTATATAATTCATCGAGATATAAAACCACAAAATATTTTAATTATGGACGATGGTAAAGTTAAAATCACTGATTTTGGAATTGCTCAAGCAATGAATAGTCAAGAAATGACTCAAACTAACTCTGTAATGGGTTCGGTTCATTACATTGCACCAGAACAAGCAAATGGTAGTGGAACAACCGTAAAAAGTGATATTTATTCCCTTGGTATTTTAATGTATGAACTTTTAATTGGTAAAGTACCTTTTAAAGGAGAAAATGCGGTAGAAATAGCCTTAAAACAAATGAAAGAACCAATACCAAGTGTCATTGAACAAAAAGAAAACATTCCAATGTCCATTGAAAACATTATCAGAAGGGCTACTGCTAAAAACCCTAAAAATAGATATGATAGTGTTCAAGAAATGCATGATGACATCAAAACAGCCTTAAGCAGAAATCGAATTGATGAAGACCCTATTACTTTTGAATACCCAGAACATGAAAACAAAAAAAATGAACGGGCTAGTCGTTTAGAAAAAAATGCTGTTAAAAATGAAGAAATAATCGAAGAAGAAAAAAGTAAAAAATCACTATGGATTACCTTGGGTATTCTAGGGGCAATAATTTTAATAGCGTTAATATTCTTCTTATTTAAATTATTTACTAAAAAACCTGATATAAAAATTGCTGATGTAACTAATATGACTGTTGAAGAAGCCGAAGAAAAACTTACTGATCAAGGATTTAAAGTTGCTAGTGAAGATGTTGAAGAATATAACGACACCATCGAAGAAGGTAAAGTAATTAGAACTAATCCTAAAGCCGGAAGAAGTGTTAAAAAAGGTACTACTATTACATTATACGTATCTAAAGGTATTGAAGGATTTGATGCAGAAAATTACGTTGGTCAAAATTATTTAACCATTAAAGCAACCTTAGAAGGAAAAGGTATAATCGTAGAAGCAGAAGAAGAAGAACATACTAAAGATGATGGTAGTGAAGAAAACATAATTATTAAACAAGATGTTGAAGCCGGAACAAGATTAAAAAATGGTGATACAATTACCTTTACAATACCAAAATTTATTACCGTATATCCTGACTTTGTCAATGAAGTTTATACTGTAAAAGACGTTGAAGAATTCTGTAAGAAAAACAATATCGATTTAACAACCAAAGAAAAAGAAGATGCTAATCAAAAAGAAGGAACCATTGTTTATCAAAGTGTGGCTGCTGGTAAAAAAGTTACCAAAGGTGGTAAATTGACAATTACTGTTACTAAAAAACCGGTTGTAACTGAACCAACTCAACAAACTACACCAAATAATGATCCAAATAATAATACTCAAACTGATGGAAGTACCAGTAATAAAACAACTACTAGTAATACCGGCCCATCAAATCAATAAAGGATGAAAATATGAAACAAGGAAGAATTATCAAAATAATAAGTAATGATTACACCGTTTCACAAGGCGGAATTAAATACCTCTGTAAATGCCGAGGTATTTTTCGCAATAAAAAAATAAAACCATTAGTTGGTGACTTAGTAGAGTTTAATGAAAAAGAAAATATCATTGAAAAAATACTACCAAGAAACAATGAACTAATAAGACCACCTGTTAGTAATGTCGACCAAGCATTAGTTATTACCAGTGTTAAAGATCCGGATTTTTCCTCTAATTTACTTAGTAAACAATTAGTAATATTAGAATATAATCATATAACGCCAATAATTTGTTTTACTAAACTTGATTTATTAACTGATACCAATAAAATAAATAATTTAATTAAATATTATCAGAAAATAGGATATACAGTTTTAAAAAATACCGAAATAAATAAAATTAAAAAATTATTTGAAAATAAAATAACTGTCTTTACCGGACAAACCGGAGCGGGAAAATCTAGTTTAATAAATAAATTAGATAGTAATTTTAAACTAAAAACTGGTGAAATATCCAAAGCCTTAGGTCGGGGTAAACATACAACTAGACATACCGAATTATATTCTTTTAATAAAGGTCTTGTAGCGGATACTCCAGGTTTTTCTGACATTGATTTATCAAATCTATCCAAAGAAGATATTCGCGATAATTTTATTGAATTTGAACAATATAAAAGTAATTGTAAATATCGGGATTGTATGCACGACAAAGAAGATATTTGTGCGGTTAAAGAGGCTGTAAACAATAATTTAATTTTAAAAGAAAGATATCTTGACTATTTAAATTTTATACATAAGTAGGTGAAATATGGAAATAGGAATTAGTATATTAGATGTTAATGAAATAAACAATTTAAAAAAATTAAATGAATTAAATAATAAATATTTACATTTAGACATTATGGATGGAAAATTTGTTACCAAAAAAACTTTACCTTTCAAAGATATAAAAGTACGAACTAATTTTTTTGATAAAAATATTGATATTCATTTAATGGTTGATGATGTTGAAAAATATATCGATGAGTATAAAACATTAAAACCAGAGTATATTACTTTTCACATTGAAACAAACCAAAATATAGAAAATATAATCGATAAACTTCATAATTTAAATATTAAAGTAGGTCTAGCAATTAAACCTAATACTCCAATTAACACTCTTCTTCCCTATTTAAATAAAGTAGATTTAGTTTTACTTATGAGTGTTGAACCCGGTTTAGGTGGACAAACTTTTTTAGATATTACTAAAAGTAGAATTGAAGAATTAGTAAATTTAAAAAAACAATTTAACAACTCTTTTAAAATAGAAGTAGATGGTGGTATTAAACCTGATACAATTAAATATATCAAAGATGCAGATATAATTGTGGTGGGAAGTTATATAACCAAAAATACTGATTATCAAAAATGTTTGAATAATATAAATGAGGCTATAAATGATTGTAAAAATTGATAAATTAGATAGTCAAGGAAGAGGTATTGTCCGAGGAGAAAAAACAATTTTTGTCGATAATGCTTTAGAAGGTGAAATTGTCAATATAGAAATAACTAAAAATAGAAGTAAATACTGTTTAGGTAAAGTTATAAACTATATTGAAAAAAGTAACCAAAGGGTTGTTCCAATATGTCCTTATTACGATAAATGTGGTGGTTGTCAACTTATGCATTTATCTTATTCCAATCAATTAAAATATAAAGAAAACAAAGTAAAAGAGATTGTCAATAAACAAATTGGCGAAATTAAAGTAAATAGTATAATTCCAAGTGAAGAATTATTTTATCGTAATAAAGTAACTTTTCATGTGCAAAATAACAAAGTTGGTTTTTTTCAAAAACAAAGTCAAAATATTATTGAAATTGAAAAATGTTATTTACTAAAAAAAGAAATAAATGATAATCTTAAAAATATATTTCAAAATAAATTCCAAAATGATTATCCTTTAGTAATTAGAAGTGGTTTAGATAAAATTATTTACTGCCAACCTGATATAGATATAAATAAAGATTATATAATTGATGAAATAAATGGTTTTAAATTTTTAATATCACCTACTTCTTTTTTCCAAGTAAATACTAATCAGGCTAAAAAACTTTATCAACTGGTTAAAAATTATTTATCTTTAAATGACAATGATAAAGTTTTAGATTTATACTGTGGTACCGGTACTATTGGTATTACTTTAAGTAAAAATTGTCAATATGTTTATGGAGTAGAAATAAACAAACAAGCTATTGATGATGCGAATAAAAATAAACAGTTAAATAATGTTTCCAATATATCCTTTAGTTGTTTGGATGCTAAAAATATAGATACTTTAAATTTGGATGTTAACAAAGTTGTAGTTGATCCACCCAGAGCAGGATTGGATAAAAATACTATCAATTATTTACTAAATGGTAATTTTGATACTATTGTTTATGTATCTTGTGATATGATGACTTTAATAAGAGATATTAAATTATTACAAAACAAATATATTATTAAAGAAATTACCCCAGTTGATATGTTTCCTCAAACATATCATATTGAATGTGTATGTTTATTAGAAAAAAATTAAATTATACTTTGTTACTACTCAGACCTAAATAACAGAAAATAAATAATCTCTGTTATTTTTTCGTGCCAAAATTAGGCAAATAATGCTTTGCCTTTTAATATTGCCTTAATACAGTTAAATACATTTAACTTTCTTAACTTAGCAGTTTTTAT
>CANQHO010000002.1 GCA_947623815.1 uncultured Bacilli bacterium
ATTTTCCTTTATTTTCAGGTATAATAGAACTTAAAAAGATAGATTTATTTATCTATCTCTTGACTGAACTGTAACAATAACTAAGAAGCAAATGCTTCTTTTTCTTTATTTTTCTTTGATTTTCTGTTAAAATATTCTATGGAGTGATTTCTATGTTTAAAAAGTTAAATATTTTGGATGAAAAAGATAAAACTTTACGTAAACACAGTAAAGAGGCTATTTTTCCAATTTCTGATGAGGAAAAGGATTTAGTTGACCAAATAATCCAAGAATTAACATATAGTCAAATTGAAGAATATGCGGAAAAATATGATTTAAGACCCGGTACTGGACTAGCTTTCCCCCAACTTGGTATTTTAAAAAGAATCATTGTCATTGTGGATGAGTATGAACCAGGTAAGTTTGAAAATTATGTGGTAGTCAATCCTAAAATTGTTTCTTATTCTAAGGAAATGATTGCCGCTGAGGTTGGGGAAGGTTGTTTAAGTGTCAATCGTGATGTCGATGGCCATGTTCCAAGGCATGCTAGAGTTACTGTCGAAGGTTTTGATTTAAATGGTAATCCTTTAAGAATTAGGGCTAGAGAGGAACTTTCTATTGCCTTTCAACATGAAATTGATCATTTGGATGGAATTTTGTTTTATGATAGAATAAATAAGAAAAAACCATTTTTTACAGAATATGAAATAAGGTTAATTTGAGGTGGATTATGAATAAAAAAAGAAATATGATGTTTACTATTATAAAAGTTACTATACTTGTAATTATTGCTTGTTTAGCATGTATACTTATTTATTACAATGTTGACGTTTAAAAAAGGTATCAATTTAAAGATACCTTTTTTTATGGGACAACAAGGTTTAGTGCTTCTGATTCACTTGATCCTGTTTTTCCATCATTGGCAAATTTGACTTCCGAATTTAAAACTACAACAGGACGTACTCCAAGCGAATTATATTTCCAATTGCTCACAAACTGGTAGTTTGAATCCCAATTATACAAGAAAGTACCGCTAATGCCAAGCGCCATCCAATAGTATGACCCTATATCTACCATACTATTACCTTTTCCACAGGCTACTGTACTTCTCTCATCATAACAATTACTTAATGTTTTTTTTGTCGCCATATTGGTTGTTAATGTTTCCCAATCTGGTTCATCCATATAGTGTACACTTTCGGCTATGGTGGTATTTCCATATTTGCTCCATGCTTTACTTGTTCCTAAACTACTCGGCGTTGAGACATATCTTAATAATCTTCCACTGTCTGATGCATCTCCATAATTATCATGATAATAACATTCTGGGGTCCCCGCATGAATTAACGTTATCTGTCCGCTGCTAGATACATCTAATACTCGCCAGCCATTGTATTTATTTGGATAACTCCTACTATAGCATGTTATACTTTGACTCTTTACTTTTCCATTCGCTGATGCACTGGTTGTATAATCATATATGTTGAATTTCATATCAGTCTTTTCTTCTATTTCAAATACTCCATAACTTGGTAATTTACTATTAGCCCATATTGCATCATCTGGTACATAGTTAACATATTTTCCAAAGTGAGTTCCTAAATTTGGATTTACTGTTTCAACTACTTGTACTTCTACCACGACCTGTTTATTTGTTAACTTATCTTTTACAATTACATTACTTGTTCCCAATTGGTTTCCTGTTACTTCTCCTTCTTGATTAACACTTATTTTACTATCACTTGCTATATACTCCAAATCTACTTTAGAATAGTCTGGTACTTGCACTACATTTATTTTTGTTTTTATTTTACCATTTACAATTACTGAAATTTTTTCTGGATACACATTTAAACTTTCAACATTTGGTGGTACCAATTCATATGGATCATCTTCCGTTCCTTTATTATTTGGGGATAATTTCCATCCAGGTTTCAGAACTACGACGGGGCGCACTCCATACGAATTGCCGAAACTACCAGCACCCACAAGCTGGCTACCCGGAGCCCAAATATACAATCTATCTTTACTTACCGAAGATGCTAGCAAATAGTATGAGCCGATGTCTATCATATCATTACCTTTTCCACATTCGGTTGTACTCTCTTGATAGCAGGTCCCATGATCGTTTGTATTTAGATAATCTTTTATGTTATATTTGGTATTTCCATTTACTTTATTTAATATCTTATTATAGTCTGTATCATTTAAGTAATGTACACTTTCTGCTATGTTTATATTTCCGTATTTCGTCCATGCTTTACTCACTCCTGGGACAATTGAGGTTGATACATTTTCTAATAAATTTCTTGTTGAAGCAGCATTATTTCTAGTATCTTTATATAGGCATTCTGGGGTTCCGGCATGAATTAGGGTTATTTGTCCACTACTCGATACATCTAAAATTCGCCAGCCATTGTATTTATTTTTAAAACTACCATCATGGCATGATATACTTTGACTTTTCGCTTTTCCATTCGCTGATCCACCTGATTTATTATATATGTTAAATGTTCCATGTGTCTGTGTTTCTGTTTCGGATACTCCATAGTCTGATATTTTACTACTTTCCCATGTTGCTTCAGTTGGGGTGTAATTGACATATGCTCCAAAATGAGATTCTAAACTTGGAGTTATATCAGCACTTTTAACTTTTACTGTTGATGTTTTTGTTGTTATTTTTCCATTCTTTCCTGTTGCTGTACAACTTATTTCTTTATTATCCCCCACACTTAATATCTTAACATTATCTGGTGTACAACTTATTCCACCTGTCCCACTTACTCCCCAGTTAAATGTAAAGTAACTTGATGTATCTTTATCTGTACCTTGGGTTATTTCTAATGTTTCACTTGGAGCTGTTACTTCTGGTGATGCTCCATCTACTTTATATAATTCACTACATTTTATTTCCGAATGTATACCTACTTCATTTACTGCTTCAAAACATGCTTTTCTAGCACTAGCATTATTTTCTAAATTAACATCTACTGTTGTTTTATTATTTTCTATACTATTTCCATCACTACTCGGAACACAATTAGTATCTGTTATACAATAATATAAAGTTATTTTACTTTCTCCTTTGGTTGTTACATCTCCTTTTATCGTAACTAATGTTTTCCAATCAAATTCCCCTTCTACTGTTGGAGTGATTGTTATTATTGGTTTTATGTTATCAACCTCTGTTACACTTCCAACTTTGGTTTTACTATTTGGTCCATCCGTTACTTTAGCTGTTACACTTCCATTTGTTGTAAAGTTTAATTTTACTGTATCTCCAGTTACGGTATAATCTTTACTATTTTCGGTACCTTGAGGACTTACACTTCCTTCTACTACACTAAATGTTCCACTGGATACATTAAAGCTATGAGTTCCTTCGGTTGGATAAGTTATGGTTACATCTTTATCGGTTTTCCATCCACCTTCTTCAATACTTATATCTATATCGCCTAAGGTAGCTATAGTAAAATCTTTATGGAATTCTTCTTTCATATTGACATTATTGGTACATCTTACATAATAGGTATGACTTCCGGCTTCTTGATTATCATATATTTTTGTTTCTTCGGTTCCATTACTATCCCAACTACTTTCATTGGTACTAAATTCTATTTCTTTTATTCCGGTTTCAGTATCTTCACAAGTAGTGGTTAAAGTTACACTACTAGTAGTTGTACTTCCAGACAATCCTTCGGTTCCACCTTTGGCAGTTGGTTTAGTCACATCGATGTTTTCAATATTTTGGGTTTTAGTTACTTCATTGGTTCCATCATTTGCTTTAGCTGTTACACTACCTTTTGTTGTGAACTTTAATTTAATGGTATTACCAGTCACTGTATATGTTCCATCGACATCATCGGCATCTCCATCTTCTATGGTAAAGGTCCCGGTAGCTGTAAAGGTATGGGTTCCAACACTTGGATAAGTTATAACTACTGTTTTACCTTCCGTATTACTTGCCCAACCTTGATACCATTTATCTGATTGCTCTATACTTGTTTTAATATCTCCTAAACCAGTTACAGTTACATCTTGAGTATTTGTATCTTCCATATTGACATTATTGATACATTTTACATGATAAGTATGTGACCCTTTAGTTTGATTATGATATTCTTTTACTTTTTCAGTTCCATTACTATCCCAACTTGTTCCATTGGTACTAAATAATATTTCTTTTATATCAGTTTCTTCATCACTACATGTAGCTGTTAATATTACTCCATCAGTACCTAAAGCTGTACCTGATAATGATACTTCTGGTTTAGTTACATCTATCTTAGTTACAATATAAGTTACTTCTTTTTCATTTCCATCACTGTCACTTACCCTAGCCATTACACTTCCATTCGTTATAAAAGTAACCTTTTGTACTTTTTCAGCACTCAACAATTTATTTTTTTCAATATCTTCTTTTACTTCTCCATCGGTAATTTGATATTCATATTTATAACCATTTCCTTTTGGATAAGTTATCGTTACTACTTTACCTTTGGTATTACTTACCCAATCTTCTTCATCAACTGTTATTTTTGGTTCTTCCAAATCATTAGTTACAACTTCTTTTTCCACACTACCTTTTAACCCAATACTATTTTCAACTTCTACTTTTATTTTATAATTAGTGTGGGCTTTTAAATTTTCAAAAGTATAAGTATTTTCTTCCCCACTATATATTAACCTATCATTTAAATAATAATAATACTTAACAATATCATTCTTATCATCATGAGCCTTTATACTAACATCTATTTCATTTGTTTTCGACAACACTTCTAAATTATCGACAATCGGTCTTGATATATTACTATCTGATATTGAACCTTCAAAATCACTTTCTTTTCCATTGGAATCAATATCGATAGTTGTATTTCCATCACTTACTTGAATAGTTACATAATCTCTACATACTTCCATCTCACCTTCCGTTGGAAGTTCTCCTTCTAATTCAAGTTCTTTTATTGGAATATACATTTTATCATTAACTTTTGTTTCTATTTCATAATCTTCACTAAAAGAAAAATATACACACTTTTCTTCTCTATTTCTTAATTCCAATAATCTATATTCATTACCTGATTTCACAATACTTCTAACTGATACTTTAAATGAATTACTTTCACCTTTACTTATCCAATTAAACACTTTCGGTACAGTTATCATTGATATTATCGATATCACTACAAATACCGCTAGTAATTCAACTAACGTAAATCCTTTTTTAATCATAATACACCTTACCTCTAGTATTATTTAAACCTAATACATAATCAGTAGTCGTATGATAATACTTGGCTAACTTAATAATTACATCAACCGGCATTTTTCTTTTACCAAGTTCATATTCACTATAATACTGTCTACTTATATTTAGATAACTAGCCACATCTCCTTGCCTTTTACAATCTTGGATTCTTAATGTTCTTAACCGATACTTTGTCATAACTTATTACACTCCTTACCACACACAAAAAGAATTACTATTAAATATATTATTTAATAGATAAATAAGGTATTTGTATTACCCTTATCTCAAATACAATATATCACAAAAATATGGGTAATGCAAGTATCTTATTTAAATTAACTATATTATATAAAATTTATATAGAGGTACTAAAAATGATTAAATTAAATATTGTTGAACTACTACAACAAAATAACAAAAGTAAATATTGGTTATGTCAAAAAATGAATATTACATCAAGAAACCTAAATAGAATAATTAGAGGAGAAACAACTTCTATATCCTTTAAATATATAGAAGAGTTTTGTTTTTATTTAAACTGTACTCCTCAGGATTTAATAAAAATAGTAAAAGAAAAAAAAGAGGATAATTGACCTCTTATTTTAAAATATACCACTAACCATTTGTTTTAAATATCTAGTATATAAAGTTAAAACTTTAGCTTTTTTTAAATCTTGTTCAATAGTTACTTCTACCTCATCTATTTTATTACCATTTTCTTTTATTTCTAATAAACCAATTACCTCTCCTTTTTTTATAGGTAATTTTTTATTATTTAATTTTAAATTATAAGTAATAGTACCTATTTTTTCATTTTTATCTCTTACTACTGAAACATCATCTTTAGCTACAACAGATACTTCTTTAGTTTCAGCTTTATCAAATTTAACTTTAGTAATTTCTTTACCTTTTTCTAAAATTTTTTGGGCTTTCATTTTAGCATATCCATAATCTAATAAAGAACTAACTTCACTATTTCTATCAACGGCTTTTTCTTCTCCCATTACAGTAGCAATTAACCGCATATCATTTTTTAAAGAAGTTGCAGTTAAACAATAACCTGCCGTTTCTGTAAAACCTGTTTTAAGTCCATCAACAATAGAGTTAAATCTTACTAATTTATTAGTATTTAAAATTTACAATAAAATATTCAAAATTTCATTATTTTATATAAGTTTTTTTTCTCTATCTTTAGATGCAATACATTCACCATTTACATTATATAGTGCAACACTAGTTATTTCTTTCAAATCGTTTAAATATCGATTTAATAAATCATCTATCGAAATAAATTTTGGAATGTCATCATCATCAAATATAGGATTAGTTTCAGCAAATCCAACCATAAAACCTTCAATAGTTTGGCAATATTCACCTATAGAATATTTATCATTATAAAAATAAACTATTCTATACCCCTCTTCATAATCTTTTCCACCTTTATTCTTTTTCAACTCAATTGGTGAAATATTCATAGTATCATCTCCATTAAAAATATTATATCATATTCATTTTTACAAAAAAAGCAACCTAATTGCTTTTAAATTTTACATTACAAATTTTTATTTTTTTAGTAGATTTATCTACTTTTATTACCTCAACAAATCTTTCTAAAAATTGTCGTCTCTCTTTATTAGTCAAATACTTCCAGTTTAGTTTAATATCTACAACTAAATCTTTTATATCAACCAAATCATATAACTTTCCAATATCTTCATCAAATTCCATATTTTTTAAAGTGCTTAAAAAATTCACAAACTCTTTTTCTATATTATTATGGGAAAAACCACCACAATCACAACAACCTTTAGAAGAATTATTACATCTATAAGTAATATATAATTTGTCATTTTGTTTTTGTTGTCTAGCCGATATTTTCCCTCCACATTTTCCACATCTTATAGTAGGAAAATAATAAGAGTTTTCACTTGGATACCTTCTGATTTGATAACCTTTTCTTGTTTTCATTATACTATTGGCTAAAGTCCATTTTTTTTTACTAACTATAGATTCTATACCATTACTTTTAACAGTAAATGATCTATCTTTATTTTTTTTATGAACACCATATCTAATTTTACCAATATATAATGGATTACTAATTATAGATTTTATTGTTGCGGCTGACCAATTTCCTCCTCTTTTAGTCGGTACATTTTCTTTATTAAATAGTTGGGCTATTTTAAAATAAGATTTGCCTTCTATATATAAATCAAATATTTTGTTGACCAGTTTTTTTTCCAAATTATTAACA
Organism: uncultured Bacilli bacterium; assembly: GCA_947623815.1. Taxonomy (GTDB): domain Bacteria; phylum Bacillota_I; class Bacilli_A; order RF39; family UBA660; genus HGM10857. Next base: position 7,488 of record CANQHO010000002.1, read on the forward strand.
ACTAATTTTTGTTCTCCAACAATATAATCATATCCATAAACTCCATTAGTATTTGTATAATTACCCTCTCTAGTTTTTTGTTCATAACCAAAAGAAACTCTTTCAGCAAGATTTTCTCTTTCAAATTCCGCAAAAATTCCTATTATTTTGACAAACATTCTTCCAACCGCATTAGAAGTATCAATTTTTTCTGTTTGAGAATTAAATGTACAATCACATTTTTCAAACAATTCAATTAAATAAATTAAATCCTTAACACTTCTAGTAAGTCTATCTAATTTATATATTAACACATTATTTATTTTCTTTTTTTGGACATCTTCAAGTAACCTAGTTACCTCTGGTCTCTCTTCTAAATTTTTACCACTTATCCCATCATCTACATAGTAATCAAATATATTCCAATCATTTACTTCCGCATATTTAGTTAATTTTTCTCTTTGAGCATGAATTGAAAATCCATCTTTGGCTTGATCCTCAGTTGATACCCGGATATAAATGCCTGTCATAATTTTCTCGTCCATTTTAATCCTTACTAAATAGATTCATTTTTCGATTCCAAAATTCTAGGTATACTTGTATTTTGAAAAAATCTCATAATTTCTAATTGAACATCTCTCGATATAATATCATCTATCATTAAGATCACCACTTTCTAATAAAGTATAGATAAATTTTTTTTAAATATTCAAATTATTGTAAAATTTAAATTCAACTTTATTAGTATTAACTAACCAAAATTCTCTTTCGGTACCTTTTCTTAAATAATCTTCATAAATAGAAGTAAATTCTAATACTTTTTTATGTTTTACTAATTCCCTACCTAACATAGCCATATCATAAGCACTAGAATAATGATCAGCTGTATCTAAACCATGAGGATTTTTAAAATGGGTATCTTTTAACCCTAATTCTTTTACTTTATTATTCATAAGTTTAACAAATTCATCGACACTACCGGCTACTGCTTCCGCTAAAGCTACCACGGCATCTGTCACTGTTATTAAAAAGCAATAAAAAATCATTTAAATTTAAGTCACTATCATTGTGACTAAATATATTAAGTTTAAAATGTAACATTAATTTACGAACATTATCAACACTATCAATTCTTTCAACATATATTGTATCTATTATACTTCCAAATATTCTAAATACTGACTCATCATCATCTAGAACTACACTTTTAATTTTTTTATAAAAATTATCTATATTATCTTTATAATCATATTCTTTTGAAATTGATAAACACTCATTCTTTTTCTTTTCTAAAATATTTAAATCAAAATTATATTTTTCTCTTCCTATATTATATTCTTCACTATCTATTTCTTTTCTTGCTCTCATATTAATTAGTTCTGCTTTGGCATTTTTAATATCTTCTATTTTTTTATTTATATCATTTACTTCTTTAGTATAATCTGTTTTTATCTTTGTTTCATTTATTAAATTATATATTTCTTTTAAACACTTACTTTCTTTATTTAAGAAAACATTTGCTATTTTTTTAAATATATCTAGTAATTCTTCATAATGAATAATTGGAGTATTACAACCATTTACTTTTTCTTTACCATATTTTCTATAATTTGAGCACCCCCAATATTTACTCACTAACCCAGTTCTTTTATTTTTATAACTACCTTTTATAAAAGTTGCTCCATCATGATAGCATTTAATCTTACCAGATAGGGCATATCTCATATCAGTTCTAGTATGCGTTTTATGCTTATATGAATTTTTATTTATTATTTCATTGCACTTTTCCCATAATTCTTCTGATACAATTGGTGGACAAGTTTCATTATCTTTGTAAACTATCCATTCTTCAGGTTTAAATCTAATTCTTTTTTTAGAATGATAATCAACAGTCGTTTCTTTATGGGCGCAAAAATATCCTTTATATTTTGGATTTCTAATTATTCTTCCAATTACAGTTCCTGCAAGTGGTTTATGTGTTTTACTTTTGATATTATATTTATCAAACAAATAATGACCTAATTTAGATGTTCCCATATATTCTTTACTATATTCATTAAATATAAGTCTAATTAACTCTGCCTCTTCTTCTACTATCTCTAACTTACCTTTGTTCTTTTTATAACCATAAAAATTATCATTACCAGGAACTACTCCTTTTTCTATACTTCTTTTATATCCAAATCTAATTCTTTCTGATAGTTTTCTTATCTCCTCTTGAGCAATAGATGACATAATAGTTAAACGAAGTTCTGAGTCTGAATCAAATGTGTTTATATTATCATTTAAGAAAAAAACACCTACATTATTAGCTAATAATTCTTGTGTGTATTTTATACTATCAACAGTATTTCTTGAAAACCTCGATATTTCTTTTGTTAGTATTAGATTAAATTTACCTTCTTTAGCGTCATTAATCATTTTAAGAAAATTATCACGTTTATTTACACTAGTACCTGATATACCTTCATCTACATAACCAGAAACATATGTCCAATTATCTTGTCCTTTTATATAATTTTTAAAATACATAACTTGATTTTCTAAAGAATTTAATTGTTCTTCATGATCTGTTGATACACGAGCATAAAATGTAACACGAAGTGGTAATTCAATAAGTTTTTTACCAGTAGCTAAAATATTTCTAATTTGATACAAATTCATAAATCTTAGTACCTCCTTCTAAATCGGAATTTTAACTATTATATTTTTTACATCTTTATCTTTTTCTTGTAATTCTTTTAATTTATTAATATCTTCATCTAATTTTCCTACAATATTACTTGTATTTGCAAAATCAATTAAGCTTTTGTTATAAAGTTCATTTAGTAACTCTTTTTGTATTATTTTCTTAGCAATTAGAGTTTCAGAATTATTATTCAAATTTTCCCTCCTCATTTAAACTTATTAAAATAAATGAAAAAAAGAACTCAAACGCACAAGTTATACAAATTAATCCGAAAACTCGAATATTTTAATGAATATAAAATAATCCATAGCGTGTTTTTTCAAATAATTATCCCCTTTTAAATATTAAAAAGAGGAACACACAGTTCCTCTCTACATAATTTTTTCATAGTTTACCAATATAGGGGGTAAAAAATTTATTATAAATATAGTTCCATCATTAATAAATAATAATCAATTTTATCTCGATCAGGAATTATATTTAATTCCTCATAAAATCTTGGAATATATTGTTCACCATAATTCCTTCTTATTGATTTTTCACAAATAGCCAAGTCAAACCATTTATCAGCAATACCACATTCACCAACATCAATAAAGCCAGTAAATTCATTACCTGACGCAAAGATATTTGGTAAACTAGTATCTCCATGAGAAAAGCAACATTCATCATAAAATTTATTGTCCTTTAAAAATTTAATGATATTTTCTAAACTACCAAATTTTTTTAAAGTTTCTTCTTTTAAATTTTCTAAATGAATTAAATTATTTTTTACATTATTTTCAACTAATGATAATTTATAATCAATTGAAACATTGAAAGGACAATTTTCAATATTTACTTTATTTATTTGTTTAAATGCATCGGCAATTACTTTAATACCTACTCTTGGATTATTTAAATAATATTCTGAACATACCATTTCGCCATCAATAGATTTAGTAATTAAATATTCTATATCATCTGTATAATCATATAAAACAATTTTAGGTACATTTAACTTACCGTCAAGCCATTTAAGCTTTTCATACTCTGAGGTAAGATTTCCTTTAGTTGAAATTTTAATAAAGTAAATTTTATCTAATTTTTTAATTTTAAAAACTTGAGAATCAGAACAACCAATACTAATTTCTTCTAATTTAGCATCTGCAATAAATGCTTTAACCTTTTCACTTAATTTATAATTAAAATTCATTTTATATCACCTATTTTCTTCTACCGTGTGAATTCTTTTCATGTGGAACTAACTTTTTTGTTTTTTGTTCTTTGAAATAGTCGTAATTCCCTAAATATTGTTGAAACTTTTCTTCCTCTATATTAACTAACCTTTCAGCTAGTTTATTAATAAAATATCTATCATGTGAAATAAAGAAAAGTGTACCTTGATATTCACTAAGTGCTTCTTCTAACATTTCTTTTGTATCTATATCAATATGGTTTGTAGGTTCATCAAGAATTAAAAGATTAGCTTTCTTTTGAATTAATTCAAATAATTTTAAACGAACTTTTTCTCCACCTGATAACTTACCAACTCTTTTAAACACATTTTCACCATAAAATAAAAACTTAGCTAATGATGCTCTTAAATGAGTCTCGGTTCCATCATAAAATTTTCTAGCTGTATCCAATATTGTTGCGTTTTCATTTTCAAATCTTATTTCTTGAGGAATATATCCTATAGAAACATTACTACCAACTTTAATTTCACCTTGACAAATATTATCACCGTATAAAACTGCTTTAACAAATGTAGATTTACCAGAACCATTTTTACCCATCAAACATACTTTTTCACCGTATTTTAAATATAAAGAGGCACCATCAAATATAACTTTATCTCCAACAATTATTCCTAAATCATCTGCAACTAAAACATCTTTACCTGATCTACCATTTATTTCAAAATCTAATGGCAATTTTTTTTTAGATTCAGGTCTATCCAATAGTTCCATTTTTTCAAGTTTTCTTTCAATGCAAGCTGCTCTTCTAAAGAATCTAGGATTATCGCCTCTTTCTCCCCATTCTTTTAATTTTTTTACCGCTGCTTTCATTGCTTCAATTTGTTTTTGTTGATTTTTATATTCATCAAATTCAGCAAGTGCTCTTCTTTCACTTTCTTCTAAATAATATGAATAATTTCCATGATAAACTTCATCTTTACCTTTATCAATTAAAACAGTTTTCGTTACTACTTGATCTAAAAAGTATCTATCATGTGAACTAATTATAACTGTACCTTTATAATTTCTTAAAAATTGTTCAAACCATTCTAAAGTATCAATATCTAAATGATTTGTAGGTTCATCCAATAATAAAATTTCTGGATTACTAATTATTAAAGAGGCCAAATTAACAATAGTCTTCTCTCCGCCAGAAAGTGTATTAAAACTTCTATGTAACATACTATCGGAGATTTTAAATCCATTACATATCTTACTTACTTTTTCATCTACTTCATATCCACCCATATCCATAAAACGTTCTTGCAATTTACTATAAATTTCAATAATAGGATTTAATTTTTCAGGAGATGCAATAGATAATTTTTCTTCATATTCTCTCAATTGTCTTTCTAATCTAAATATTTCTTCAAATGATTTTGTTAAAATTTCTTTTACGGTAACATTATCAGAAACTTTAGGAGGAATTTGAGATAATAAACCTATTGTAGCATTTCTTCTAATAGAAACCATACCTTGATCTAGATTCTCCTCACCAGAAATAATTTTAAATAATGTAGTTTTCCCACAACCGTTTGGTCCTATCAAAGCTATTCTTTCTCCTGTAGTTGCTTCTAAATTAAAGCCATCAAAAATTTTTTTAAAGCCAAAAGTCTTATGAGCATTATTAACACTTATTTCTATCATTTTAATTCACCTCTTTTTCAATGTCCATAGTATTATAGCATAAAATTCGATTAATTACACTAGATTACCAATAATCGCTCTAAAATTTTAATCTGTTTATCTATATTAATATTTCTTGTTCGTAATAATATAATCCTTTTTGATTGTAAGCAATAATTATAATGAATACAATTTTTATTGCGTTTTAATTTAGATAATTCTATTTCGTGTGGCAACTGATATTCTAATTCTGTACAACTTAATTTATTAATTATATAATTATATAATTTCTCATCTTCAATCCATATTGGAAATCTATGCCAAACATTATTATCGTTAGATTCAATATATTTAATTTTAGTATATTTTGTGAAAAAGTTTTTATATCTTTCTGAATTCATTCTCTGTTCAAATACTATATTATCCGCAATAAGTTTTAAATCATCATAATTTATTTTTTCACATAATGGATACACATATGATAATAAAATATTTTTATTCTCTCTACTTTCATTATCACAATAATCCATTGTTTTAAAAATTGACTTATCATTAAAAAATATGCCACCACCTATACCATAACTTAATGGTTTAGTTTTACCAAATGATGTAACAATAATATCACTATGTTCTCCTATTTTATAACCGTCACTTCCAATATTCCATGCTTGAGCAACATCTTCAATTATCTTAATACCATAATTTTTATATTTTTCTAGATTAATCTTATTTAAAATTCCATATTGATGTACCAATAAAATACAATTAATGCTTTGTTTACTCAATATATTATCGACATCTTCATCAGTTAAATATAATCCATTTTTTGAATTCACAATCACTGGAATTAAATCTAATTTTAAAATTGTATTTACAATTGAATAACAAACTTCTGACAAAACCAAAACTTTATCCCCTTTTATTAATCCTAAATTACTTAATGCCACTTCGATAGCTAAAGTTCCAGAGTACGTTATAATACCATATTTTTTATTAAATTCATGTGCAAATTTTTCTCCTAACAATTTATTATTATTTATCATATACGCTTCTTCACCAAATTTTTTCCCTTATTATAACAATCACTTGCTAAACAAGACATTTCATCATGACATAGTTCTTGTTCAATTAAAACTTTCCCATCAATATATCTTCCTATTTTATAATCTGGTTTTACCATATAAATACATGGATAAACATTCATATCAGGTGCTATTACAACTTTATGAATTCCGGCAGGACATTTAAAATTACATTTATGATTCGTATCATAGCCAAAACTACCACATTTTTTAATTAGTAATTGTTCCTTTGTATAAATATGTCTTTCCATATTTAAATTTTCAAAAAATAATTTTTTTTGTTTTTCACTAAGAATATTTGAATTATCTAAATCAATTGCATTTCCTGTATTTAAAAAATTTATAAATCTGATTTTTCTTACATCCATATTAACAACATTCTTACAAATTTGTAATACTTTATCATAATTATCTTTTGTAATGGTACACATTAATTCAACTTTAATACCATTTTCTTTTAATCTCAAAATATTGTCTCTCACCATTTTTTGTGAAACTGACGAAATATCTTCATGTATTATAAAATGATATGACATTGCAACCATTTCAATACTACTATTTTTTATATCTTCAATTATAGAATCATCTTTATCTATTATTATTCCATTAGATAAAAGGCGTTTTTGACCAATTAAATCATAAGTTTTAAAGTAATCTCTATGTAAAAGCACTTCAGTACCATTAATATTAAGTTGATACCGGTCTTTTAGCTTATTGCACATATCATATAATACAGCTCCATTAATATTTCCTTTATATGATACATAACAATGTTTACATATTGTATCACAATCCGAGCATGACATTATTGTAATATTTTCACCAGAAAATTCTTTCATTTTGTCCTCCTACAATGATATAAATGCTTATGTTTAAAACCTTCTTTACCATATCCATCATCAATTTTTAATACTTCTAGATTGTTGTTTTTTATTACATCAAGTAATAATTTTTTATCATAGTAATAATATTTTTCACATTCAATGACGCTATTATTTGTACTGCATATTTTATATTCTATATTAAATTCAATATAATCTTTGAATCGCTTAGAACTATAAAACACTTCAACTTCATCATTAATTTCATTACAATAGTCCTTAAATAAAAATTCCTTATTCTTTTCAATCTTTGTATTAAAACTTTCGGATATATCAAAAATTACTATAGTATTATCATCCATAACTTCATACAATTTTTTAAAAAATTGAGTAAGTTTTTTCTTATTATTATCAAATTGTAGTGTGCTATATGGAATAATAATTAAATCATATTTTTTTAATTCATTATAATCAAGAAAATTAACGCATATCGTATTAATATTTTTTTCTTTATTTTTTAAACGCACTAATCTTTCTTTATCAAAATCAAGTGCAGTAACAACCGAATGTTTTGATAGTGGAATAGCTACTCTCCCAGTTCCAGCTCCTACCACTAAAATTTCTTTGGCATTATTCTCTTCTATTTGATGTAAATAATAATTAATATCATCATTTTGCCCTTTCAATGTATGTAAATTATAAAAATCATACATTAATGCTAACAAATCTTTCTTATTCATAATTACTTTTCTCCATAATCATATACATTCAAATATAAATTATCTCTATTATTCCAATGAAGATTATAAAACCTACTTTGATAAGCACCAAAAGAAATATTCCAATCCTCTATTGATTCAAATACAGAGCCTTCAAAATCCATGTATCTAACAATATCGTTATTAATTAAATATTCAAATATTTTGTAATAAATATATGCAATTGCTATATCATCCTTTTCTTCTTCATAATATGAATATAGAATATATGCAGTATTTGAATCCCATACAATATGAACACCACCTATTACTCTATCTTTTTCTTTAGCAACAAAACACATACCTTTGTTATTATTTATTGTCTCATATATATATGTTTTAACAAAATCAGAGGTAGACTCAAATCCGTATTTTGCTTCCCATTTCATCGCTTTATTTACATCAAAATATTTCATAGTAGAATCAACTATAAACTCTACGTTTCTATTTTTAGCTTTTTTTATATCTTTCTTTCTATCACTGCCAAAACTATTATAAATCTTTTCAAGTCCTATTGATAAATCTAATTTATAAGTATAACGTACTTCTGGTGTAAAATTTGATCTAATAAATGGCATAATGTCGATTATATTATTATCAGTAGAAAAATTAACTTCATCATAATTACTTTGTAAATAATTACATAATGCTTTTTCTACATTTCTTATAAACCTAATTTTATTTCTTTCCTCATTTGGAAGATTAAAAATAACAGGTCCACCATATGGAATGTACATTGTACTTTGTGCTATTACTCTACTGTTATTACTATTGAAAACTGGCATAAATCCCAACAAAGTCATTTTTTCATCATATATTTTAAGAATTTTCTCACTTTGTTTTAATTTTAAAAACCAATCATATGCAAAACAAGTACCATTAAAACTATTATCGATTTTTTCATTCATATCTGGTATATCTTTTATATTTCCGAGTTCAATATGCATATTAACCGATCATTCCTTTCATTTCATTCAAAGCTCATATAACCATGAAAAAATATTTTTCAAACTAATTCTCTTTTTTGTAAATAACAATATGATTTCTATTTACAAAATCATTTTTAAGCGAATCGTATGTTTGATTTCTTCTCCCCCAAAAATCAATTTTAATTTGATTATCAATCGAGAAAATGTATTCTAAATGATTAAATAATGCTATAAAACCAGCATATTTTTTTCTTCCTTGGTATGAAGAACCCCATTTAACTGCATACCAATAATCATTATCACCTTTAAACATTAGAGAATAAGCTAATGGATTATCATTTTTATCACAAACAACAACTAAGTTACTATTATCCTTTTTCAGCAACAAAAAGGGTAAATATTGCAAATCTTCACGATTTAAGCTTTTCATATCTGATTTTTCTTCTTTTTTCCAAGAATCAAAATCTATTTTTAATACATAACTCCATAATTTTAATATATCGTCATTAATAGAATTATAAAATATATAATTTTCTTTATTTTTTTTATACAATTTATAATCTCTTTTAATTTGTTTTCCACATTCATTTAGAAGATAATTTGAAAGATTATTTTTAAGACATAATCTTGGTGCTTCCCAGCTATCAATTATTTCATATATAAATTTATTATCATTTGACATTTTTTTTAAATTATCTAGTATTTCAGAATTATTAATATAACTAAATTTTACTTTATTTCCTTCATTTATTCTTTTTATTAACTGTTTAATTTCTAGTTCACCCATATTTGGATTAAAAAAATTTTGACATATAAATAAGTTATTATCATTATAAAAATATAATTTTCCAATATTAACTATTTTATTTATCGGATATCTAATGTACAAAGAATCAATCCATATATTTGAATTACTAAAATTCATTTTTATATTCCTCCAGTTTTTGAATAATATATCTTAAGTGTTTTTTCTTTAGAGATGCCGATAAATTAAACCAAGCCACTCTTCTAAATAAAGATTCAGCATTAGGACATTCTGTTTGTTGATATTTAGAAATATTATATGGGAACTTCGAATTATGCCAAGAATTTTTATATTTAAAGGTGTCGAATTGATTAATTAAGTTACTACAATATATATTAAAACCTATACCATTATTATTCATATATTTAATAAACTTATTACACTCACTCTGTGTATCAAATTCTAATGAAATATTTGAATATACTAATTTGCTATTATTAATGGAAGGTCTAATCTTATAAAATTTTTTATCAATAAAATCTATAATATAATCATAGTTTTTCTTCTGTTTATCTAAAATAATATTTATTTTTTTTAATTGTTCGTTTGCAATAGCACTTTGTAACTCAGTAATTTTAAAATTTTCACCATATATAGTATTTTTATTTTCCCAAGTTGGATAATCACATCCAATTCTATACCCACCGTTATCATGATACATTTTAGCTAAATCATAAATTTTTTTATTATTGGTAGCTATAAATCCACCTTCACCAGATGTAATAGTTTTACCTGCTTGAAGACTAAAAGCCCCACAATCTCCAATAGTACCAGCTTTTTTACCTTTTAATTCTGCACCAAATGCTTGTGCAGTATCTTCGATAACAATAAGATTATATTTTTTAGCTATCTTCATTATTCTAGCCATATCACATGGTTGTCCTTGCATATGAATAGCCAAAATTGCTTTAGTTTTCGAACTAATATTTTTTTCTATTTCATTTGGATTGATATTCATTGTTTCATCTATATCGACAAATTTTGGAATTGCACCACATGCTAATACGCTATTAGCAGATGCAATAAATGTAAATGGTGACATTAATACTTCATCACCAGGACCTATTCCATTAGCTATGCAACACAATTTAATAGCACTTCCACCATTTGAACAAGCTAAGACATATTTAACACCTAAATACTTTTTCATATTTGATTCGAATTCATCAGTTTTATAAAGTAAATTTGGTCCATGATATCTAAATAGACTTTTACTCTTTAAAACTTGTTTAACTGCCTTAAATTCTTCTTTTCCAATATAATGTGTACCAATAAATGGATCATTAGGGATTATCATAAAACCACCTCTTTATTTTCATTATAGATTGTATCAGCAATTACTTTAGATGCATTTTTGTCAAATTTATTAAAAAACTCTTTCCTCAACTCAAAGCTACTTTCTTGTGAAGTACTTAAGTATTCTTTTATAAATTTATTAATTAAATTTCTATAATTTCCTGAATTAAATTGTTTTACATTGTCAACTACCATATTAACACCAGTAGCCTCATCTAAATACATCGGAATATCTTTGTAAAAATCAAATGAATCCCAATTCAAATTTTTAAATCCAAATTTCATTTTATCATAATACTGCAATTGCAATAGCTGACTATAATTAACAGCAGGCAGATACATAATATTTATATCCTTATTTAATGTTTCAATAAAATTTCCTAGTCCAGAGGACATTATACAATGCGAAGACTCAGACATAATTTTCATACATTCACTATTTGCTAATGTAGCAATTTTAATATTTGTTTTTTCTTTCTCTAATTTTATATTATCTATTACTTTACTTCCACCACATATAATAATTGAATCAAATTGATTTATTTCATCAGTTGATAGAATATCGTTTATTATTTTATTATAAAACTCATTGACAACAGATTGTTCAAATAGAAATGATGATGCTCCACCAACATTTATAACTAATTGATTCTTTTTATTTTGTATATTTGCAATTTCTAAATCTCTTACAGGTCCAATAAATACTGGATTTTCAATAACATTTCCAACTCTATTAAAATTTTCTTGACATGGAAAAGTGTTAGATATAAAAAATTTCTTTACCTTTCCTAATTCGCTTGGAATCTTATCCCACATCCATACTAAATTATCAACATAATAAGTATTCTTAATAAATTTTAAACCAAATATTGCTCCGTTCACATTTTCACTTGAAAAGAAAATACTATATTGATTAAAAATATCTTCAAATTTTTTTAGTGATTCAAAATCATATGTATTACATACATAATATTTGTTAAAATAACCACTCAACTTTGCTTGTTCTAATGAAATACCTGAACCAATAAAATCAATCGATACATCTTCATGTTTTTTCAATTCTTTTATGACACTTAAGCAAGTTGCTATTGGACCATAGCCAAAGCTCTCAGCAGATACTAAAATTTTCATGTCTATTCACCTCTTTGTTTAAAATAACAATAATTAAATTGACAATTTGTTTCATCACACTTAGTTTTACAATTTAATTCACTATTTAACAATTTTTTCTTTAACACTTTCCTCTTCTCGCCATTCCAAATATCATTCATAGAATTTTCCTTTAATTCTCCAATTTTATATATAGTTCTATCTCTATGAATACTACAATCACATGGATATACAAAGCCAGTAGGTGCATCAATAAATGAACAAAATGAGGGATAAACACATCTTAAATCATTATTACTATCCCTATCTCCAAATGTTGAAATATTCTTTTTAAAAAAGTCTATATCATCACATAAAAATTCAATACCTAATTCTTTTGCTAAATCACAATAATAATTTAAGTTTTTATTATAATTAATTATCTGTTGTTCAGTAAAAAATAATTCATAATAATCTTTTATAACAATAGGATTTACATAATCAAAATTATAATTTTTCTTCAATTCAATAAACTTACCAAAATCATCTATATTTTTTCTGTTTAATACATGATTTATTACAATTTTTACATTTGGAATATACTCTTTTATTAAGTTTATATTGTCAGTGACTCTATTCCATAATCCTGACAATCTTCTCAACGAATCATGAATATCAGCATTATAACTATCTATAGAAAAAAACACTGCTTTTATATTATAATTAGACAATTGTTTAATTTTATCTTCATTTAAATTATAACCATTCGAAATAAAAATTATATTTAATCCTTTTTCAGTACAATAATTCATATATTGTAAAATATTATCATTAATAAACGGTTCTCCGCCACCAGTAAAATGAATATATCTGGTTCCTAAATCAGATAATTCATCTATTAATTTAAATACATCTATATCACATTTTTTTTCTTTATTGGTACTAACATCACAAAATACACAATTTGCATTACATAAATTTGATAATGAGAGATATACATAAAAAGGTTTTTCATAATAAGATAAAATTTCTTTTGGTGTTTCTTCAATTAGCTTCAAATACATCTCATACACCTTCTTTAAGTAATAATTCTTGCTTAACTATGTTAATAATAGTATCAAGCATCTCATTATCTAAAAATTTGTTACACCTATGATACTGTGTAGGAGATAAAATATTAAGTCCCATTAAAACTGGAGAATAATGGTAATTATCTTCAATTAAAATATGCATTTTTTTATCTAATGCTGATGCCCATCCTAGTTCTACATGAACACCACCGGATATTCCTTTAGATATATTATTTCCTGGTATTACTACCAAAAAGTCACTGCTTTTTACGCCTTCAAAATCACTTTTTGTGCATTCTTCTGGTCCTTTATGATTAATTCCCCAATTTTCTCTTTTTATAGCCAAATAATATTCGCAACCCATACTTTCTAATTTTTCAGTTAATTTATTAAAAAAATCTTTATATTCATCTTTTATTTCATATTTTTTTTCATCACATAGTCCTGTAAAAGGACAAGATATAAACACTTTCACTATTTCACCCTCCTAAAATATTTTTTACATTTTATTATTTTGTTTGTTAAAGAGGTCTCTTTTATACATAAATTATTATTTATTCCCAAACCTATTTGTCTTCCATCAGAATTTAGAACTCTATGAAAATCACTCCCAACAGAATATAATAAATTATTATCATTGACAATTTTACCTAACCATAACGTATCTACACTTAAGCAATCAGATTGATATATTTCAATACCGTCTATTCCCATTTGAATAAGTTTATTTATAATTCTTAAAACAGTATCTTTATCATTTGAAAATTTATATGCCATAGGATGTGCAAAAATAACATATCCACCAGCCAAATGAATAGCTTCAATTACTCTTTTCACATCTAAATCATAATCACTACCATAACTGAATCGATTGGCTTTGTAATACATTTTTATTTCATCTATAACTTCTTTAGAATACTTTGCTTGTTCTAAACAACTGATTACTTTTCTATCAAACCAGCAATATTTATTAATATTTATTTTTTTTAATTCTTCTTCAGGGATTTTTTTTATTTTTTCTTTTAATTCTTTTAATAATTTTAGATGCTTATCAATTCTTTTTTCAGTCATTTCTTTTACAAGTGATTGAAATAAATAATTATTTTCATCAAAACAATATCCTAAAATATGTAATTTTATTTTTTCATTATTATCAATAATAAATGATGAAAATTCTATTCCCTTAACTCCTAGCATGTCATATGGAATATTACATTTTAATTCTTCTAATCCACTTATACTATCATGATCTGTAATTGACAACATTCCAACATTGTTTTTATCTGCAATATCTACTAATTGCTTTGGTGAAAAAGTTCCATCAGAATTATTTGAATGAATATGTAAATCTATATATTTATCATTTAACATAATAATTCCTCCTAATTAAATTATAAAAATAAATTTCAAATTGTACCAATACAAAAAATTTATACTGTATAAGTATTGCTTATAACGACAAAAAAAACAGAATAATTTAATCATTATCCTGTTTAAATATATCGATAAACTTCTTTATAATATCGTGATTAAATTTCTTATTATAGGCAACTGATACAGGCGTTAGAACTTGTTCAAAATCAACATTCAATTCATATAAAATGTGTTTATCAATATCTTCTTGTACAAATTCTTTAATCATCCATCCAATCCCAATTCCTTCTATAATAAGCTGCCTAGAAATTGATGAAGAATTAGCTTCTATTAATGGTTTTAATATAATTCCTTTTTCCTTAAATTTATAATCAATAATCTTTCTATTCGAAGTAGTTTCACCAGGTAAAATTAATGGATACATCATTAATTCATTTAACTCTATTTTCTCTTTGCTAGCAATATTTTTATATTTTTTACTGCAAACAAAGCAACTATTCAAGTCTAAAATTTTAATTGTAGAAATCAAATCATCTCTATAATCATCCATATTTGTGTCAATTACTACATCTAATTCTCTCTTTTTTAACATAATAATCATTTCATCAGATCTTTTATTAATAATATTAAATTTAATATTTGGATACTTATCATTAAATTTTTTTAAATAATTGGCAAGATAAAATGCTCCGATATGTGTAGGAACTCCTATATTTATTACTTCAAAAGATGCTTCTCTAGCTTGTTCCAACACAATTTTATTTGCTAATGCTAAATTAAAAATCTTTTCAGCATAGTAATAAACCACTTTTCCTGCAGCAGTCAAAGTTATTTTTCCGTTAGTAGAACGATTAAACAATTCAATATTTAATTGATCTTCTAATTTTTTTATTGTTTGAGTTACTGCTGGTTGTGAAATAAATAATTCTTGTGATGCTTTTGTAAAACTCTTATACTTAGCAACCAAATAAAATGTTTTATATGCATTTAAATCAATATTCATAAAGTTTCACCTCACAAATAAATTCTTTATTTTCTTTATATTAGTATACATTTCGTTTCTATCATAAAATTTAATATCCTTTTCAACTACTTTGTAACATTTACCATTTTTAATTTTTTATAAATCCAAAATTGCCATTTTATTTCTATATTCTGAATGTAGCTAATCTAAATTATCTTTATTAATTAATACAATTTTCTTCCATTTCAACTAATAAATCTTTAACATCTTCTAAATATTTATTTTCGTATTTTATTATTTTAATTATAAAAATAATACATCTTAGTTGATCCATATTTAAAAAAAGTTAATATTCATTCCTAATTTTTTCAATATTCTGCAAAATGCTATATTTTCTCTTACAACACCATAAGGAATACTATTTTATTTCTACTTTTTTAAACATATAACACATTATTGTTTTAGCGACTTTCATAACCTTTACCTTGATAAAATAGATTCATATACCAACTTACATCACGAATATTAATATCTTCTCCAGTATCTTAAACAGATACTTGTCCTATTAATTCTTCATAACCACTATTTGTGCATTCAGGATTCAAAAATATATTCCATACAAAAACATCTTTATTATCTGCTTTACCAACTGAAGACTTATAAAAATTTTCTTGATTTTCCTAAGTCAAATGACTAATTGTTTGCATGTTTTTTCACAACTATCAAATACCATTTACTTACTTCTGGCCTCTCTAATATCTCACATAGTCTTTTTTGTTCTTCTACCTTAGAACTTTTTAAAACTAGTTTTTCTGTTTCTATGGTTTTACTTTCTATTAAATTCATATCGAACATTCCTATACTCACTAATTTATATTTAATAAAATCATCTAAAAAATCTGAATTCTTAGTAATCCATTTGCAATCACAATGTTCATTGCTTAATTTAATATTAATAAAAGATTTATCAATATTTATAATAAAGTTAATTTCTAAATAATAAACAAGTTTCCCGTTTTATTTTTAACTTCATTATAGCAATGTGTCATAATTGATTTAAAGTATTCATTAAATCTATTTCTTCACATAACTCTCTTCATAAAACTTATTTTAAAGATTCACATTTTTATAAATAGCCTCCAAGTAATTTTCATGCATCAAGGTATAAATTCATCATTTTCACTTCTGCTTACAAGCAAAAATTTATCATTATTTTTTAATATTTCAGTTAAAACAATTCTTGCTTCCATAGTTAACCTCCTATTGCTTATATTATATCACAATTTATTTTACTTCTATCATTTAAATAATTTTAACAATCAAAAAAACTAGTATTGGTTTTATATATAAAACTTACAATAAATATAAGGCTTATATGTAGTTTCTTCTTTTAAAAGATGCGACTGCTTTATTGAAACTGCTAGTTCATTCCCACTAGCAACCGCCACTCCTTTAAATAAATCATTAACACTCATCTGTTCTCCAGTTTCTAAAAGAATTTGACTTCCACCCATCTTAGAAGCATTTTCACTAACTGTAATCATATCATTCCAGTTAATAGTACCCTTTTCTATTGCTTCAATAATTACAAGCATACTCGCTATTTTAGTCATACTCGCTGGGGCTAATTTTTCATGAGCATTTTTTTCAAAAATTACTTTTCCGGTACTTTGTTCAATTAAAACAGCACTTTTAGCCTTAGGGGCTAAAGTTGTTTCTGCTTTAACTATATTACTAAAAATTAAAAATGTACAAATTAAACATACAAATCTTTTCATACTTTAATATTCCTTTCTAAAAAAGGTTTATTAACCTCTAATAAAATCTATGAAAATTGTCAAAAAATATGAAAAAGAATAGTTGTTACTTTTAAAAAATATATTTTTAAAATTTTATTTTTCTTTATACTTAATAAACTATTTTTATAAACAATATTTAATTAATTTCTTTCAATTGTAGTACATACAAAATAATTAAATATAGTAATATAGCATTTATATGATAATAGAAATGTATAAAATTTTATAAATTAAAAAAATCCAATATTGAAGTTTGGATTTTCTAATTTTTATAAAATACCAATTACTAACCTATTTTCTATGTTTTTCACTTATTTCATTGTTGATAACATAATTAGAAACTGCTTTAAAATTATCATCATATGGATATACTTCTTGGTCAAATTTAATCCACATATTTGACCAAGAAACATTAGTTTTAAGTAATTCTTGAACTTTTTCATTTAATAAAGCAATATTACCTTCTTGTTTATTTAAATCTACACAACCTTCTTCATCATATAATTTACTTTGTAAATCACATTCTAATTTATCACATTGATAAGCAAACATAGCCTCTTTGGTACTATGAGAATCAAACTCTAAAAATAATTGTTTTATTTGTTCACCATCTAAAAGTCCATCTAATATTTTACTAATAGCCTCATGTTCTTTTTTTTCTTTTTCTTCTTTTGATATTTCAAACTGGGTTAAATCACCAATTACTATCTCTCCAAGTTCATGAATTGCTAACATAAATATTACTTTCATAATATCTACATCATATTGATATTCTGATTTCATAGCAATAGCTAACATTTGAACACCAAAGATGTGTTCCGCCACACTTTCAATTCTTTCTCTTTGAACATTCCAATTTTTCCAACCTGTTCTAATAGTATTTTTTAATCTATTACATAAAACATAGTAACTAACAACGTTCTTTTCTTTGGACATAAAACCACTTCCATTTTAGTATCAATATATCTTAAATCAAGAATTGTTTATTTATTATAAATACATTTACATATATTTATCAATTATTCTATTTATTTCCATTTCAATTTTATCTTTTTTTACAATATCGATAAATCCTTCATCAATATAATTTTGCATTATACTTTCTTTATCTTTATTAAGCATTACTACTACTGGTGTTTTTACTTTTTTACTTTGTAATTTTTTTAACACCATATACGCTTTTTCATTTTTCATTTCATCTTCTAATAAAATCAAATTACATTTTTCTTTATTATCTATTCTACTTAATAATTCATCACCTGATAAACATTTTATAACTTCAATATTTTTTTCACTAAATATTTCACTTATCTTTTTTACTTCTTCCATTTTATCATCTAAAATTAAAACACTATTAGTTTTTAAAAGTTTTTTTTCTAATTTACTTTGTTCCAATTTTATTTTTTGATCAATTACAATAGAATAGATACTTCCTTTTCCTTTACTGCTTTTTATATTGACACTACCACCTAAAAATCTAGCCATTTTTATTGCCAAAGTTAAATCCACATCTAAAGAATCTAATTTTTCAAAATCTTTTTCAGTCAAATCCAAATCATATTTTAAAAGTTCATTGATTTCTTCTAAACTTAATCCTTCATCTGATGTTTTTATTTCAAACAATAATCGCAATACATCATATCTAACTATATTATCTACTTCAATATCGATAAATCCTTCTTTAGTATTTTTTATAGCTTGGTTAATAAAAGTCATCAAAATTTGCTTGATTTTTACATCATCACCATATAATTTAGGCGGAAAAGCCTTTTTGATTTTAAAACTAAATTCTATATCTTTATCTTTCAAAGAAATTTCGGCTTTCTTTTCAATATCTTTAAAAAATCTTTCACTACTATATTCATTATTTACTAATTTTATCTTACTAACATCTACATTTGATATATTTAAAATATCATTGACAATAAAATTTAATTCATTGATATTTTGAACTACATCATCAAATAGTTCCTTTTTAACATTCTCATCATCTGATTTTTTATAATTGTTTAAATTGTCTTTAATTTGACCAAGTGGCATTCTTATTCTTTGCGATAATGTAAGTAAAGTAGTTGACCGATCTTCCAATGATTTTTCGGTTAATTCCCTATTTTTTATTATTTCACGCAAAATTTTAACATCAGGATTTTCAATAGTAAAATACATTATTATTATTATTATTGAATAAACATATCCTAATAAAAATAGTTGGGGATACAAAACACCAATTACAAAGTTAAGTCCACCTAAAAACAACAACACATAAAGAGGCATAAACTTACTTCTAACTATTTTCTTATGATATTTTATTACCAAAACAATATCTATGAAAGAAACAACTAAACAAACTAAATAAACAAAATATAGAGCTAAACCATTAGGTGCAATACTATTATTTATTTTGACAAAATCAATTGGTAATAATAAATCAATTACAAATAAAATCGGTAGTACTATATTTATTATTTTTTGTTTTTTTTCGCTATAATTACAAATATTTACTAAATAATTAAAGAATAAAACACTCCAAACCAAATAGTAAGAAACAGTTAATTTGGAAAAAAAATGATAACCAATAACATCAATATTAAATCCCAAATTATACCATGCCCAAGTAAATACCTCTAATGAAAGACCAAATATTGTTAATACTAATAAACTACTATATATTTTAGTTTCATTATTTTTAACTCTTTCTTTAGAAAAATATCTTAAAGCAAAAATTATCAATATAATCAAAGAACTAATTGCGAAATATACACCCATAAAACATCTACCTTTCTAACACTTAGTATAGCACAATAAGAAACAAACAAGCAACTTAAAAAAAAGAATTTTAATTTAATTCTTTTTTAAAGTTAATACTTTTTCTTTATTTTTTAAAGTACCATTTTTAATTTCTTCATCATCTTTTTCTTTGTAATAATTAACATCTACTTTTGTGTTAGACATTCTAATTAGTGGTTCAGTAGTATATTCAATATATCCTGGTAACCAACTATCACTTAATCTATCAGAAATTAATTTGGTTAATTTATTTTCAAACTCATTAAAATCAATATTGTCATCATAAAGTGATATATGATAACTTGGTATATATTGTTTTATAACATCTGATATTGGAGTTACTACAACTTCTCTTACCTCAGGTAAGGTCATAATTAACTCTTCAAGTTCTTCTGGATAAATATTTTCAATTCCGGAAACAAAATTTCTTTTTTCTCTTCCTATATATCGATATTCACCAGACTCAGTTTCTAAAAGATAATCTCCCATATTGCACCATCTAATTCCATCTTCATCATAAGAAATTACTTTATTTGTTTCTTCAATATTATTATGATATCCTAACATAACAGCTCGACCAGAAACATACAATAAACCTTTTTCACCTTTTTTAACTTCTTTTTTAGTAACTGGATCTACTAATTTAATTTTTAAATTACCATTAGCATTTCCTACTGTCCCTGGAGTATTCTTTTTCCCGTTGTTGGCCATGATAGTTGCCCAAGTTTCCGTAGCCCCAAGTCCATCACCAATATTCGCATCACTTCCACAATATCTAAAGGCTTGATTTATAGCATTATCAGTAATTTCTTTTTTAGCCTCACCACCAGATGTTGCATAGTGTAAATTAGTTAGAGAATTAGGTTTTAACTTACTATTAGGAACAAATTTATCTCCTTGTTTTTCAATTAAAGATACCCAATGAGGTGGTCCACCAACTGCAGCAGTTGCTCCAGTTCTAACTAACTCATCATAAAAGTCATCAGGTCCAGCCTTTAAAGTAAGGGCTAATTCCATATTATTACACAAAGCAAAATGCATTGTATACTTTCCAAAAACCATATGTCCAACCGGAATATTACCTAAATGAATCATACCAGGTTCTGCTTGAAAAATACTTTTCATTCCATCAACCACATAGTTTAAACCATCACCAGCTAAATCAACACCTTTATGTACACCTGTTGAACCACCGGTAAACATAATATCTGTAAGTTCACATTTTTTATATTCTGCTCTTTCAATATCAATTTTAGTATTATCTTTTAATAATTCATGTAAATTAGAATCCTTATCTAATTTAAAATTACCATTTTTCATCTGCATTGCTTTATATCCCAATTTTAATTTTAAATCTTTACTTGATTCAAAAGGTGAATATAATATGGTGGAAAAATTCAAAGCCTTTTCATAATCTTTAAAATTACTATACATCATATCGACAGTTATAATCATTTTAGGTCTAGTAAGTTCAATATCTCTTTTTATTTTTATCTTATTATCTAATGGACTAAATCCTACAACAATTGCTCCTATAATATCTAAAGCATATAGTAAATAAACAGATTCAGGAGTATTTAAGGCACAAACCCCAATTACATCTCCTTTTCTAATCCCCTTTTTATATAACATCATAGCATATTTTTCTATTCTATCATGCATTTCTTCAAATGTTATTTTACGATTATCTTCAGTAGTTAAAGCTATATAATCCATATAGTTTTTATTATTTTCCAAAAGATAATCATATTTGGTCATATCTGGATTTACTCTCATAAAACCCTCCTTCTATAGTCCATTATACCATGATTACCTTATTTTTCAATGTTTTTTTCAAAATAACCATTATATACTTGCTTAGATTCATTAACTACTACAAATGCCTTAGAATCTAAGTTTTTAATAATTTTTTTAATATGTGACAAATCATTTTTATCAATTTCAATAAAAAGTAAATACTTTCTACTTTTAAAATCTTTACCTTTTATCGGAATTACTGACACCCCATACCCTAAATTTCTAATATACTTAATTAAATTTTTATCCTGTTTACTTGTAACTACTTGAATAGTTAAATTACCAGGTATCAATATTTCGGATAAAAAAGTTCCTATATAAGTTCCGGTCGCAAACCCTAATGCATATGAAAAACCTATCCAAACACTAGTCATCGAAGTATTTAAAGCCTCTTTGACAACTAAAAACCAAACAAACACTTCAAAAAAACCGATAACTGAAGCCAAAAGTTTTTGGCCCTTAACCGTTACAATAGTTCTTAAAGTTCCCAAAGTAACATCCAAAATTCGCACCAAAAACACTTTAACACATAATTTAATTAAAATAAAATTCATCTTCCGCCTCCTTTAAGATTGAAAAAGAAAAAAGCCTATTGTATAATAAATTTAGGTGATAAATATGAGAAAACGTCGTTTAAAAAAAAGTGCAATCATAATTCCAATTATTATTATTATAATCATTATTGGAATTATTATAGGAATAAACTTCTATAAAAAAATAAATAGTTATTCCTATAAACTAGAAAAATTAGGTTATAAAAAAGATGAAGTGGAAATTTTATTAAAACTTAAAGATGACCAAATTGAAAATATTTTAAAAAGAGAAAAAAATATCGTTATTCCTAGACTAGTAAAACAAAAATATTTTATTTTTGAAAACCTAGATAGATATTTAAAATACTATAAAGATCATGAAAAAGAAAAAAAAGAAACAATCGTTTCTAAAGTCAACGTAAATAGAGATAGTGATTACTACACCAACACCAAGCCAGCCGATACTAGTAAAGGCTATGGTATATTAGTAAATAAATACTATTACTTAAGTAAGGACTTTGCTCCCGATGACTTACAAGATGTCAGTATTCTTTATTCATACGGTGAACAAAAATTACGCAAAGAAGCCTTAGAACAATTTATAAACATGTTCAATGCCGCTAAAGCGGAAAATATTACCATCATTGTCAATTCATCATACCGGACTTATCAATATCAAGCTGATCTTTGGGATAATTACTCCAGTGCTCACGGTCCCGAATGGGCTGATAGTTACGCCGCTAGGGCCGGTTACTCAGAACATCAAACGGGACTAGCATTAGATGTCACTACTTATGGAGTCAAGGGACAAGAAGGTTTTGAAAAAACTAAAGCCTATGAATGGATGATTAACCATTCATACGAATATGGATTTATATTAAGATATCCTAAAGGTAAAGAAGACACAACTGGTTATTCTTATGAATCTTGGCATTATCGGTATGTCGGTGTCGATTTAGCCAAAAAAATACACGATTCTAATTTAACATTTGATGAATATTATGCTTATTATATGAAATAGTTTTGCTATTTCATTTTAATTTTAGTATAATTAAATAGAAGGTGATAGGATGAAAAAAATAACAATTTTTATAATTATAATTGTTATTGGGGTAATTGGTTTTCTTGTATTAAATAAAGTACAAAATAAAAATGAAGAAAATAAATATCGTTATAATGATTTAACTAAAGTTGGTTATAACGATGATGAAATAAATTATATTTATTCCAAATTAGATGAAAGCAATATCAATATTTTACTTAGATATTCTTATCAAAAAGAATTAAAAAATTTATTAGAACATAAAGACTTTAAAATGAATAATTTAAATAATTATTTAGAAATGAAAGATAAAATAACCATTGATTTAGATGATATTATCTATATAGTAAATGACAACTCCTATAAAGAAGATATCACATATAATGAATTTGTTATCAGTATGATTAAAGAAGAATATTACTTAAAAGATCGTTTAGATAGATATATTGATTATCATACTAAAAACACCAAAAAAACAGTAAAAGAAGTAATTCAAAATGTCAACGCTAATCTAGACTATGAATTTTATACTAACACATCTAGTACTGATACTTCTAAAGGTACTCTAATGATTGTCAATAAATACTATAAACTAGATGAAAGTTATGTACCAGATGACTTAGTAGATGTTGAAAGTAAATATGGAGCCAATAAACAAATGAGTAAAGTGGCTTATGAAGCTTTTATCGAATTATTTAATGACGCCCAAAAACAAGGTTATAATCTTTATATTGCTTCACCATATCGCAGTTATCAATATCAAACAACATTATATAATAATTATGTAAAAAGTGATGGCAAAAAAAATGCTGACACTTATTCAGCTAGACCAGGATATTCCGAACATCAAACTGGTTTAGCCGCTGACGTTATGGCTCGTGGAAATTCTTCTTTAAATGAATTTGAAAACACTAAAGAATTTAAATGGATGAAAAAAAATGCTTATAAATATGGGTTTATCCTAAGATATCCTGAAAATAAAGAATATATAACTGGTTATATATATGAACCATGGCATTATCGCTATGTTGGAAAGGAGGCCGCCAAAACAATTTACGAAAAGAATTTAACTTACGAAGAATACTATGCTTACTATGTTGATAAAAAATAAATAATAAGGAGAAATATATGGAAAATAAAAATAATAAAAATTTAATAATCGTTTTAATAATAATAATTTTAGTTTTAATTACAATAATTGGTTTACTTTTAACCGGAATCATAAAAATAAATAGACCAAATAATAATAACAACAACAATAATATTACTTTAGAAAAAACAGAACAAATGGATAATACCAAATTGCAAAATTTTATTAACGACTACACTAATTCATTTACTTCTATTTTACTTGTTAATGGGACTTGGCAAGATGGTGATAAAAATGAAAACGAATTAATTATAAAGAAAAATACTAATTACTTAGAAAAAGAAGAAGATAAACAATTATTTGTTATGGAAAATATTGCCAAAGATGAAAACAATAATAAAAATTTTATCATATTTAATTCATTTGGGGAAATTAACAAAGATGAAACTTGTGTAAGATGCGATGCTACTCCAGCATATTATCCATATAATTTATTTAATATAGAATTTAAAAAAGTATTTAATAGAGATTTTGATATGTCAAAAAAGGCTACATCTGAATATAGTAAAGTTCCAAAAGATGATGATAGTAGTATAGATTATTCTAAAGCAGAAATAATTAAATATGAAAATTCTAATGACTATGTTTACAACAATTATCCTGATACTGGTGGTGCTTATGATATTCAAAATATCCAAGTTATTTCTTCTAGTTATGACAACCAAACAAAAAAATATACAGCCAATTTAAACTTGATATATAGTGATAGATTAAAAGGACTTTGTGGTGTTGATAGTAATAGTGCTAAACTAGTTTACACTATCGTAAATGATAACATTATATTAGAATCATTTACTGTAGAATAAAAGGTCTAAACCTTTTATTTTTTTCATATAATTTATTGGTGATATTATGGAGATTTCTATTACCACCTTAGTAAATAAAGATAACCCTTTAGAAGAAAACTTTGTTCCTGATAATTTGTCTACTCTAGCCAGTTTTTGTTCGGAAAGTGATAAACAACTTATTAAAGAAGCTAAAATCCAATGGGAAATATTATGTACTAATGCTTGTAAAGAAGGTATGAACTTAAAAGTTGTATCAGCCTATCGAAGTTTTGAATATCAACAAAAATTATTTGACTATTATGTCAAAACCAGAGGATTAAAATACGCATCTAAATGTTCTGCTAAACCCGGATATTCCGAACATCAAACTGGCCTAGCTATCGATGTCATGGGAGAAAATGGAGATTATAATTTATTTCAAGAAACTAAAGAATTTAACTGGATGAATAAACATGCCTACGAATATGGCTTTATATTAAGATATCCTAAAGACAAAGAAAAAATAACAGGATATAAATATGAACCATGGCATTATCGATATGTTGGTAAAGAATTAGCTGCTTATCTTTTTCAAAATGATTTAACAATGGAAGAATATTTTTTAAAAGAACCCAATTAGGTTCTTTTAAATTAACAATTTATAAATTATATCAAAAGTCATTAAAAAAGTTAAAACAATAGGAACTTGTTTAGGAATATTATAAAGTAATGGATCAACTATTTTTTTAATTAAATAAGCTAGTATTAAAGAACATATTCCCCACACACAGGCCATCGGTATAGATATATATTTACCAATAGATAATGGATGATTTGTATAATCCCAAAATGTTACATGAAATATTTTTTCAATAAATATTCCACCTATCCACTCTAAACATGTCAATATTAAAAAACCATTTAAAAAAACTAATAAAACTTCTATCCATTTTTTATTTATATTTTGTTTTTTCAAAAAATTATAAAGATATAATATAACTACACTACCAAAACCATATACCGGTGTCCAATATCCTAATAAAATACCCGGTTCTTTGGTATAAAAAAATTCTTCTAAAACATGTCCTAATATAGAAAATAAAAAAAAGGCATTTAAATAATACATAGTATCACCGGTATTATTATGCCTTATTTTAAACAAAATATTATTTTAAAGCATCTAAAAGTTCAGCTTTTTTCATTGTTGTATATCCTTTAACACCTTTTTCTTTAGCTAATTCTTTTAATTCAGCTACAGTCATAGTAGATAAATCTTTTGTTTTATTTTCTTTTACTTCTTTCTTTTCAACTTTGGTTTCATTTTTTACTTCTTTTTTAGTTTCTTCTTTTTTAACAGTTTCTTTTTTAGCAACTGGTTTAACATTACCATTTAAAGCATCTTTAGCAATATCAACTAAACTAGTAAATGATTTTGGATTATCAATAGCAAGTTCTGATAACATTTTACGGTTAACAGTAACTCCGGCTATTTTTAAACCATTCATAAATTTAGAATAACTAATTTCATTTTCTCTACATGCTGCGTTAATACGAGTTATCCATAACTTTCTAAAATCTCTTTTCTTTTGTCTTCTATCACGATATGCATAGGCTCCAGAATGCATAACTTGTTCACTAGCTGTTTTATACAAACGATGTTTACTTCCAAAATATCCTTTGGCTTCTTTTAATATTTTATTACGACGTTTCTTATGTATATTTCCGCCTTTAACTCTTGTCATAATTTACCTCCTTATTTTCCTAATATAGTTTTTACTCTTTTGTAATCAGAGTTACTTAAAGAATTTCCTTTTCTTTTATTTCTTCTTTTACTAGAAGTTTGTTTTCCCGTGTTGTGATTGTTAGCAGATACTCCAATTTTGATAGTACCACTATTTCTAACTTTCATAACTTTACTTGTTCCCTTATGGGTTTTTAATTTATTTTTCTTTGCTTTCATACTAATCCTCCTTATTTTTTCTTTGGCATCAACATCATGTTCATAAAACGCCCTTCCATTTTAGGGTTAGTTTCAATATCGGCAATATCTTTTACAGCCTCATAAAAGCGATTTAAAACCTCTTTCCCTCGTGATAAATGGGCTAATTCACGACCTTTAAACTTAACTGACAATTTCACGCGATGTCCTTTTTCTAAATATTTTGATGCATTTTTTACCCTTGTTTCAAAATCATGAACATCAATTGAAACAGACAAACGATATTCTTTAATTTCTAAGTTACTTTCCCGTTGTTTTTTCATATTTTCTTTCTGTTTTTTCTTGTTTTCGTATTTAAACTTATTATAATCCATAATTTTACAAACTGGTGGCGTAGAATTTGGATTTATCAAAACCAAATCAAATCCCGCAAATTCCGCTACTGTCTTTGCATCATCTAATGTTTTTACTCCTAATTTTTCACCATTTGGACCAATTACCATTACTTCTTTTGCCCGTATTTGGTCGTTGATGTATAAATCATTTTTATTAGCTATAATTGACACCTCCAAAACTAAAGCCAATATTGACTTATTTTTCTGAGTAATACTCCCAGATATAAAAAAGGGCACACAAAGTGTCCCTATAAATGTCGATAAAAATTTTTTATGGCATTAACCCAAGGCTATAGCAATCGGGTGAGAAGTGGACACTTCTTCTTTCCTTTTTTAAATTCATTTATATTATACATATTCATAATATGCTTGTCAACCAATTTTTATTACTTTTTATCATTTCATTTTCTATTTTGACTTCTTTAATGTATAAGCAGTAAACGTTACCCCAGTTAAAGCAAATACTAATAATAATACAAATGTTAAAACATTATCGCCAGTAGCTGGATTTTTATCTGCTTTATTAGTTGTTGTATTTGGTTTTTCATTTGTTGTATCAACTTCCTTGGCTTTTTCTTTTAATTGAAGATAAATAGTAGTATCACTATTTAAAGATTTAGTAAAGTCAAAACTATCCTTTAAATCTTTATCAGTAAAGAAACCTCCAAATTCTAAATTTTTTTCTTTTAAAATTTCTTGAATTTCTTTAATAAAAGCTTCTAATTCTTCTTTAGTCATACCTTCTTTTTTTACTCTGATTATATCTTCGGCTAAATCACTAGGAACATTTTTTATTCCAGTTGCTTTAACTGTAA
Organism: uncultured Bacilli bacterium; assembly: GCA_947623815.1. Lineage (GTDB taxonomy): Bacteria > Bacillota_I > Bacilli_A > RF39 > UBA660 > HGM10857. The sequence continues at coordinate 36,214 of CANQHO010000002.1, forward strand.
CATCTACATATTTTTCGTCTTCAGTTTTATATATTGTTTCATTCCATATTTCTTTATCTTCATCTTTAGCCTTTAAACCTACATTTGCTGGGTCAACTTTCAAAGTTACTTTTTGTTCAAATTCACCATCTCCGTCCCAGTCAAATTCCCAACTATAATAGAATATAGTTCCATTTTCCACGGCCTTTTTTAAAAGTTCTAAATCAATTGCTCCCCAAAAGTCCAAATATCTTTCTTTATCTTCTAATTCCTCTTTTTTGGAATCTTGATTTTCCCAAAAAGATTTTATAGGTTGTCCCGGTTGAGCAGCATTTCTATATTGGGCTTTTTTGACATCTTCTGTTTTTTGGGTTGGTGCAGTAACTCTCACTCCTACCCACGCTTCTGAAGTTGGTTTTGCTGGTGGAACTGGCTCTTCCATTTTAACTGTAACCCCTTCATATGTTACAACTACATCAGCAGTTTGATCCCCACTAACTTTTGGATCACCTATAGTATCTTTAGCTTTTAAAACATCTACTTTACCAAAATTCAAAGCGTTTACTTTAAACAATGGTACAAACGTCAAAACAACAAGCAAAGCAATTAAGGTCTTTTTCAAATTAATTCATCTCCTCTTTTTTTTATTTTATTATTTTTTCTCATTACAAACATATTGATTTTGACTTAAATAAGTTTTTAATTTGGTATAACCAGTTGGATACTCTGTCAAATCAGTCATATTTTTTATAGTCATTATTTCTTTTTTAGTAATAGTGTTATTTGCATCATCATTACTTACTTGAGAAGTAACCCCAGCTCTTTGTTTAGCTTTAGCATTTTTATTTTTGGTATATCCAGATTTATCATCAAACTTAGTTGTGGTAGTCAAAACTATTGTTTCCACTGTTCCATTATCATCATATGTAAAGTTTACAGTTTTAGAAACTGTCGCTTTTAAATCAGGATCTGTTGTTCCTGATAAAGTACAACTAGTAGATTCTGGATAAGTTACTTTTTGAACTTCTTCAGTTGTACTTTTTTTCTTTCCTAAATGATATCTACCTGCTAAAAGGCCTTCAATTTGCGGCATAAATATAATAAATAAAACTATTATAACCAAAATTACTCCCCACAAAATTTTTTCATTTTTATTGGCTTCCATTTTATTCATCTCCTACTTTTTATATCATATCATATCTTCAACTGTATTTCAATCCAAAAAAGAAAAAAATGGGTTATGCTCTTGACGCATATTTCCCATCTTTAGTATAAATAACAATTTTTTCACCTTGTTCAATAAATAAAGGGACTTTAACAATTAAACCGGTTTCAACTTCTGCATCTTTAGTGGCATTATTAGTTGTATTTCCTTTTACTGCTGGTTCAGTTTTAGTGACCGTTACTTCTAATTTTTCCGGTAAAATTAGTCCTAGTAATTCACCTTTATAAAAACTAACATCAACTGTACTATTTTCAATCAAATAATATTTATCATCTTTAATTTGATCAGCACTTAATTCAACTTGTTCATAAGTTTCCATATTCATAAAATTATAACTATCACCACTACAATATAAATATTGCATTGTCATTTTGTCAATATTAGCCTTTTCTAATTTTACATTAGTATTAAATGTTTTTTCTAAAGTAGTACCGGTTTTTAAATTTTTTAATTTAGTTCGCATAAAGGCTGGACCTTTACCTGGTTTTACGTGTAAAAATTCAATTATTTGATAAATATTTCCATCGATAATAACCGTCATACCGTTTTTTATATCGTTTATATTGATCATAAATTACCTCCTATTATTTTTTATCTTTTGATTCTTTATGTTCAGTATGTTTTTGACATCTTGAACAATATTTATTTAAAACTAGAGGACTTGTAGTATTATGAGTATTTTTTTCAACCCGATAATTTCTTGAATCACATTCAGTACATTTTAGTGTAACACGTACTCTATTTTCATTCTTTTTAGCCATGGTTTTCCCTCCTTTTTTGACACTATTACCATTATAACAAAATTTTCTTAAATTTCAACGTTTTTTTTGGAATATATACTTTTTTTGGCTATTTTGTACCATACATTTCAAAATATTTATCCGATACAGCCCGTGCTATTCTTTTATTAACTGATGAGGTATAATTACTTGATAAATCGGAAACATTTGGTGAGGCAACAAAGAAAGCCATTTTAGGATTATTAGTAGGAGCATAACCGGCAAAAGTATTGGTATATGTTTCTTTATCAACCTTGCCATCATTATTAGTATCGATAAAACTTTGACTAGTTCCGGTTTTTCCTGCCGGTTTATATTTCATATTTATATAACCGGTTCCCGTTCCTCCACTAATTACTTTTTTAAAGCCCATTTGAACTCTTTTTATATATTTACTACTAGTTTTTACTTTATTAAGTACAGTTGGTTCATATTCTTCCATAACATCAGTTAGAGGTTTTCCATTAGAAGAATATATTTTTTGCATTAAATGTAATCCAACTCTCTTTCCATCATTGGCAATTGTTCCCATATATTGAGCAAGTTGTAAAGGCGTATACGTATCGTATTGGCCAATTGAATAATCAAGTAATAATCCTGGAGTATCACTACTTCCTTTAATTCCGGTACTTTCATTAGGTAAATCGATACCGGTTTTTACTCCCAAACCAAATTGAGCAAAAGTATCACGATATATTTTAAATGCATCTTTTTTCATCTTAAAAGCGCCATTTGGGACATATCTATATCCAGCCACTTTCATAGCCGTATAAAATTGATAGGTGTTAGAAGAAAATTGTAAGGCCGTTAAATCATTTAAAGTTCCTAAATTTTTCCAAGAACATTTAATTGGGGTGGCCGCTAATTTAACGCATACATCATTTCTAACTTCTCCAATTTTTAATCCCCCATTATTGTATCCGGTAATTTGTGAAGCCCCTTTAACGGCAGATCCGGCCGTTACACTTCCAGTTATTACTCCGGTTGTGTAATCCAAAAATTCATATTTACCTTTACCTTTACGGACAATTTGTTTACCAGCCATTGCCAAAACTTCACCGGTTTTAGGTCTTATTACGACCGCAAAAGCCGTATTGTAATATCTCGTATTAGCCTCTTTTTTGGCTTTTAAAAGTTGTTGTTCTAATATTTTTTCGATTTCTTTTTGCAGTTTAATATCGATAGTTAAAACTAAATCATTTCCCCTGGATCCTTTTTTAGTTAATATTTGATTTCCTTTATCATCTATTTCATATACATCTTTAGTTCCTTTTAAATAATCGTCATATTGATACTCTAAATAACTTATTCCCACTCGATCATCTAAACTATATCCTTTTTTTAAATAGTAATCTTTTAAGTCGGAAGGAATTCCTGTGGAAGTCGAAGACACTGTTCCCAAAATAGATTTAAGCGTATCTCCTTCGGGATAAGTTCTTTCCCATCCTAATTGAACATTGACTCCTGGTAAATCTTGCCTACTAGCAATCAAAGCAAATTCTTCATCGGTCACATCGTCATCTTTAATTATTTTTTCCGAATATGAATATCCTTTATTCATAAGGTAATATATATAAGCAGCCTCTCTATCTATATCTTCATATTTATCTAATTCTTCATCGGTAATTCTTTCTTTTTTCAAACTTTCTATTTCTGAGGCGGTCAATTTTCTTTCTTCTAATTTTTGCCATTCTTCATCTTTTATTTTCGCATCAGCGGCTTGTTTATTATTTCTAATCCAAAAATCTCTAAGTGAATTATCAGTTAATTTAGAATAATCTATTTCTAATAAAGCCGCTAAATCATAAGCCACTTTTATTTCTCCGGTGGTAGTTACTTTACTAGGTTTTTTATAGTATATTATTCTTACCGGTACATTATCAACTAACAATACGCCATTTCGGTCATATATTCTTCCTCTAGGAGCCGTTGGCCCTAATACGATATTTTCTTTTGATGATTTTAGTTCTTTAGTATAATATCTTTGATTTATTATTTGAACTCTAAATAAACCAATCATTAAAAGAACGACAACCAAAGTAATTAAAGCGATTAAAATATTGTATCTTTTTTCTACTACTTCGCCTATTTCTCTACTTTTTTTATAATAATCACTATATTTAGTATTTATTTGTCTTTTCTTTCGTATCATTTTAGTACCTCTTTCATATAATATACTATGATTTTAAAGTTTATTCAAAAACATATTGAACGTCTCTCTATTAGTGATATAAAATTATTTTGTGAAAAAAACAATATTACTTATCAAGAAAAAGAATTAAATTTTGCCTATAACTATATTAAAAATAATTATCCAACTATTTTAAAAGACCCTAACCAAACTTTGAATGATATAAGACCTAATTTATCTAAAAAAACTTATGACCAAGTCAAAAAAATATATTTTGATTATCGTAAAAAATATCAAAATTATTTATAATAATTTCTTATTTTTTGATATAAACTATCATCCCATTTTTTATTTTTAATCATTTCTATTTCAAATTTATACGGTGGAAATAGACGTTCTTTACTGTTATCATCTAATCCAATATAAGGTGTTTCTAATATTTTAGGAACATTTTTTAATTTGTCATGATAGATAATTTTTAATAAATTATCGAAACCTATTTTACCAAATCCAATATTTTCATGGCGATCTTTATGGGTATTGATATCATTTTTACTATCGTTTATATGGATACATTGTAACTTGTCCAACCCAATTATTTTGTCGAATTTTGTTAATACAGTGTCAAAATTTGACATATCATAACCAGCATCGTGTAAATGACAAGTGTCTAGACAAACACCTATTTTATCTTGGTATTTTATTCCATCGATAATTTGTTTTATTTCTTCTAATGTTTTTCCACATTCACTACCTTTTCCTGCCATTGTTTCTAGTAAAATAACAACTTTTTGGTCTTTAGTTATTACTTGGTTTAAAGCCTTTATTATTTGTTTTATTCCCACATCAGTTCCTTGATTAACATGACTACCGGGATGAAGAACTAGTTTATCAAAACCTAGTTCTTCTACCCTTTTTATTTCTTGTTTTAAAAAATCCACCGAAAATTCTTCTTTTTCTTTATTGGCTAAATTTATTATATATGGTGCATGCACAATAACATTATTTTTATCGATACCATTTTTATTCATTTCTAAAAATGCTTGTTTCGTTGTTTCTAAATCAATTGGATTTCGCCTAGTATTTTGAGGTGCTCCAGTATAAAACATAAATGTATTGGCTCCATAAGATAAAGCCTCTTTAACACTTCCTAAAAGTCCTTCTTTAGCATTGTATGAAACATGACTACCAATAATCATAAAAACACCTCATTTCTTTTTTTATTATACATTATTTCCACTTTAAAATAAATATAATTTTAACATTTACTTACTTTCTTTAATTTGAATGGCATCTATTTCTTGACCGATAATTCCCGCATAGCCATTTTTACTATCTTTGGTGTTATAACCAGTTACCCAAGGTAACCATTTTTTACTTTTTCTAAGATGAACACGATACATTATTTTTTTCTTATTGGATTTTATCATAAAAGCATCTATTACTTTATTTTTTAATCCCGCATAGTCAGTTCTATTTTTTACTTCTTTTAACCAAGAACCACCTTTAACATGGACTTTATAGTATAAATTACCTATATTAGCACTCGCATATACTAAACAAATATCATCGCCAAATATTCCGGCATAATCACTATCATTTATGACATTTGGTAACCATCTTCTTTTTACACCATCCCATACTTGGTATTTTACTTCCCATTTTTTTTCTTCTCTATCATCGTCAGAAAAATTATCTTTAACTAAAATATCACTATCAAATCTTTTACCATCTATTATTAAATTATTGGAATTTTGCCAAATACTATATGGTTTTTTATATGTACATTTATCACCCCATTGGGCTACCCATTTATCGAATCTATTCAACTTAGAAGAATTTAATTGATTATTTAACCAACTTAAACTAGCGTATATTCCTGTATAATAACCTTTACTTTCTACTTTTTCGCAAAAGGTATAACAAATATCTACTAACATTTTATTACTTGGCATTCCATTTTTTCTTTTATAACCATCCGCATCTTCCATGTCAAACCAAACTCCATATTTAAAATTTTTACCAACTTCTTTTAGTAATCTAAGGACATGATTAACTTCACTTAAAGCATCATTTAAATTTAAGGCATAACTATATAAGTATATTCCATATGGGATATTTAATTCTTCACATTTTCTGATATTATTTTTATATTGTTTATCATCTTGGGATACGATATCATTCCCATAACCACATCTTATTATCGCAAATTCCCGACCACTTTTTTTGACACTTTCCCAATTGACTATTCCGTTTGCGGCTGAAACATCTATTCCTTTTTGCATTTTTTCACCCCCTGTTTTATTATATGGAAGATTAAAAATGTTCATAATTTTATTCAACTAAAAAAATTAAGAATAAATCTTAATTTAATCTACTAAAACGGAATCTTGATACAAAATAACATCCGGTACTTCTTTATTAACAACTTTTAAAACTTGATTATCATCATCGATTAGAACTATTTTTTCTTTGGTATTGACCTTTTTTAAATAATTGGCTTTAAGTATTTTAGCGGAAACATTATCGTTACTTTCTTTAGAAATAATGACTCTTTCTTTAAAAAAAGGAGCATATTTATCTAACCATTTATTTTTATCATCAATATCCGTATCTTTTTTACAAACTGATAAAATATGTAAATTAACATTTGGTAATTCACTTACTTTTTCTAAAATTTTTATGTTGTTGAAAAGTGGTCTTTTATTTAAAAAATCACTAGGCCTTCCAAAATCGAAGTAAGCAATTACTCCATCCATATCGACAAAAATAAGTAATTTTTGATTCTTAGATAATTCTTTGATCAAATTATAAAAATACATTTTTAAACCTCACTATATCTTGATTCAAACAAATCTTTTTCTTCATCATTTTCTTCTTTTTCATCTATTTTAGGTAATTCCGATAAATCAGATAAACCAAAATAATCTAAAAAACGACTAGTTGTACCATACTGCATTGGTCGACCGGCTAAATTTGATCTACCAACTTCTTCAATTAAATCACGTGATAAAAGTTTTCTAACTGTATGGACACTATTTAATCCCCTAATTTCATCAATATCAGCTCTAGTTACCGGTTGATTATAAGCAACAATAGCAAGTGTTTCTAAAGCCGCCTGACTTAACATCCCATCATTTTCTAGTTTTAGTTTTTCATAATAGGCAACATGTTCTTCTTTGGTAGTTAATTTTAATTTGTTACCTAAAACTTTTAAACATATTCCCCGATTTTCTTTTTTATATTCATTGTTTAAATCTAACAATATTTCTTCTAATTTCTGATCGTCAATTTCCAATAATTCTTTTATTTGTTCACTTGTCAATCCATCTTCCCCAACGACAAATAAAAGTCCTTCTAAAACGGCATTTAAATTCATATTATCCCTACCTTAAACAGAGCATAATTTTAGAAAAATTATTTTCTTGGTCAATTTTGATTTCTTGTCTTTTAGCCATAACTAAGATAGATAAAAAAGTAACGACTACATAATCTTTTTTAAAATTAGTAAATAATTCTTCAAAATATACTCTTTTTTTCTTTACTAATAAATGTCTTATTTGTTTGCTTCTTTCCGTTACGGAATATTCTTTAGTAGCAATCTTGGTATTTAATGGTTTTTCTAGTTCTTTTCGTTGCATAAATTTCATGAATGCTTTCATTAAATCATCTAATGATAAATCTCCTAAATCGGAAGCATTTTCTCCTTGATATTGGATTAAATTCTCCCCCATCTTAGTATGGATCAATTTTCTTTCCGTTTCCATTTTTTTAAAACTGCTAGTTAATTCTTTATATTGTTGATACTCTAATAATCTTTGAATAAGTCTTTCTTTAGGATCTTCTTCGTATTCATCTACCACTTCTTCTTTTTTAGGAAGTAAAGTCAAAGATTTTATTTCTAATAATTCACTAGCCATAATTAAATATTCACTCGCAATATTTAAATTCATTGCCTCCATTTTATCTATATAATCTAAATATTGTTTAGTTATTTCTTCTACACTAATATTTAAAATATCTAAATCATTGATTTTAATCAAATGGAGTAACAAATCCATTGGTCCATCAAAATTGTCGATTGTTACTTTGTAATCCATAATTTCACCGTTTTCATTATATCACAAACATGATATAATTTAAAAGGTGATATTTTGAAAACTTTTGTGATGAAAAATGAATCTTTTATATGTGACCATTGTCATAAGTTAGTGGAAAAATCTAGTTATACGGCTAGAGATCACTGTCCTTATTGTTTGTATTCTAAACATGTGGATATAAATCCTGGTGACCGATTAAATACTTGTCATGGTCTTTTAAAACCAATTGGAATTGAAAAATTTAAAAACACTTTCAAAATAAATTATCAATGTCTAAAATGTGGAAAAAAACATAAAAATATTATGCACGATGATGATAATATGGAAGAAATCATCAAACTTTCTACTAGTATTTATTAAAAGAAAAAGGTTGAAAACATTTTCAGCCTTTTTATATTCTTATTAACCAACTTACTTATTTCAATAATTGATATACGTAAGGTAAGAAAAGAACAAAAATTATCAAAATAGCAAACACAATTCCCGCAAACTTCAAACCATCGGGTGCTATTTCCTTTTCTTCTATTTTTCTAATATCCCTAGATACCGTTACCGTTGTTTCTTCACCATTTGGAGTTGGAACTACAATTTCTTGTACCGTTGGCACCGTCCCTTGATTAGGAGTTGTTTGGGTATTTACTGTTGAACTAGGTTGTGGGGTTGGATTAACCGTTTGAGGATTTGGCGTTACCGGTTCTACCGTCGGTTGCGGAGTAACTGGTGTCTGTACTGGTTCAGTTGGAACAGGCCCACTTGTGGCACTAGGATTAACAGAAGGACTTGGTGCTACATTAGGTTGATAATCAACTGTATAGCTTTGATCAACTTGCGTACTAGTTGTTTCTGTTGGTTGATTATTTACTGGTTGAACATTTGGTATACCACCAGTTTGACTATTCATATTTTGGTTCATTTTTAAGCACCTCTTCCTATTCTAATTACTATTATATCAAAAACCCCTAAAAAATCAACCCAAAAGTCAATTTTCTTTCGCATACAATTTCAATAATTTATCATAAATACCAAACTCTATCCTATTCAAAGAGTTTATCGATACTTCAAGTGATTTCTGATAATCCCCTTGATGAAATAATTTTTCCGCATAAGTTAAATACTTATCTAAATCTTCCACACTAGAACGATACCTATTGCCATATACAATAGCCATTTCCGCAAACATAGCCGTTTTAAGCATTTCTCTAGTTGTGTTATATAATTTTAAAACTAAATCTCTAGCCGTATCAACTCTTGTATTTAATATATCTATTGTAATAGGTTTTTTATTCAATTCTTTAATAATTTCTTTAATTGCCGCCCTAGCATCTTTTAACTCAATATAATAATTGTTGGGAATAACTGGTAAATCATATTCTCTAATTTTAGCCCTTGACTCTTTTAAAATAGTCTTTACTTCTTCAAGTTGTTGTCTGGCTCTTACTTCATCTTCCTTCATACTACCGATTGAATCTAATATAACATCGACTCTTTCATCAAGTTTAGAAAGTTTCAAAGTAAGTTGATCAACTTCTTTGGTCAATTTAGAAAAAGCAAAAGTATTGTTTCCGGTATGATCAATCAAAATTTTGTAATCTTCATACAACTGTTTTAATTCATCACCAACAGTATATAATTCATCTATATCTTTTTCGGACAAATTGTAAAGTCTGCGTATTTCATCTATCTGTTTAAATATTTGTCTTAAAAGTGTACTCATTTTTTCATATTTTTGTCTGAATACTTTATTACTTTCTTCGTATCTTCTTTTACCAATTTTTTCTTTATCAAGATCAGTTAACAATCCATCGAAATAGTCAACTAATACTTTTAATTCCAATAAACTATCCGTCAAGTTTAACTGTTTACTTTTTTCTAAAATATCATTTATTTTTTGTTTGGCTTCCCCAATATTGTAATCGATATTTAAATAATCAAGTGGATATCCTTTTTCTTTCATTATTTGATATTCTTCTTCCACTTCTTCAATTTTCTTAGGTAAAACTTGATTGGCTAATAACAATATATTGGGCATTTCTTCAATAACATTGTTCATATGTTTTAAAACATCGTCAATATTTTTAACCACATCAGAAACTTCCGTATATTCATTTTGTTCCATCATATTTTCAAACGTTTCAAATCGATTGGCAATGCTTTTAAACTGCAATTCAATTATATCCGCCACCCCTTGATATTCACTTCTTGAATTATTAAATTTTTCATAAAGTTTTCGGTAAGTAGCCTTTAAAGAAGTTACAATCCCCCTATTTCTTTCTTCACTACCAGTTATCTCTTTTATTTCATTTAATAAAAACTCTGAATTAGTTCTAACTTTATATATTTCCATTTCTAGTTTAGCCATTTTATAAAGAGTACTTTTGTAATCCATTTTGGACAATGAATGATCGGCTTCAAGCAACATATCAGTAATTTTAGGCACTTGTTCCGTTCTAATATCATTCAATCTTTTCGACCAATTATCGTACATTGCTTCCAATTTTTCATTGCGGGAAATATTTTCCACCTTAGATAATTCCGGAATAACGGGTGAACTATCCAAAATATTTTTTTCTATTTCTAATTCATCTAATCTTTTTTTATATTTTTTTAATTTTTTACTTTGTATTATATTTAAAACTACAACAACAGTAACAACCGCTGCCATAAAAAGTAATCCTACTATTAAAATAACCTGTCCGGTCATACTATCACCTATTATTATTGTAACACATAATTAAACATTTTTTGACAAAAAATAAAAAAAAGAAGTTTTTTTGGTAAAATTTCAAGGTAAATGCAACCCATAAAAGTCAGACTAAATGCGACTAAGTAAAGGATGCAGAAAATAAAAAG
>CANQHO010000003.1 GCA_947623815.1 uncultured Bacilli bacterium
TTTTAACAAAAATTTTAAATTTATTTTAATATGTTTTTATTTTCTATTTTGCGAAGCACTTTCCTAGAAGATAAAAACAGCTTCATTTTTAATGCTGAAAAATGAAATTGGCTTTTTACCAGTTTTAGAAAATGATACTTTAATTGGTGTTATAACGGATCGGGATATAGTTATTAAAGGTTGTACGACTTTAAATGTCTAAAATAAAGTTCAATCAATTATTTCAAATAAGGTAGTAACCATTGATATAAACAAAAATATTAGTGATTGTTTAAAAATAATGCAGAAGGAAAAAATAAGTCGTCTTATAATTACTTCTGAAAATAAGATTGTTGGAATAATTAGTTTATTTGATTTATTGAAAATCGAAAAACTAGAAACCAAAATAATTAAAACTTTAAAAATAATTAAAGAAAATAAAATAAACAATAAAGAACCATTACCTTCTATTGAGGACTTTGAATTATAGTAACCACCTTTTTCAATTAGAATATACTAAACTAGGAGGTAAGATATGAACTTTACAGACGGTTTTTTTAAAAGAGTTGAAAAAAAAACCAATGTTAATAAAGACACTATTCTTTCCTTGGCCCAAAAATTAAGTCAGGGAGATATGAAAAATGAAGATAATTTAAGAGAGGTTATCCATGAACTTAGTACCATGACTGGTAAATCAGTATCTAAAGAAAAAGAAGACAAAATAATTGAAGCCATTCAAAATGATCAAGTACCTGATAATATTGACAAGTTACTCTAAAGTAACTTTTTTTGATAAAAAATGATATCGCAAAAAAAGAAGCCAAACTTCTTTCATTGACATATTTTACTTATCATTTAATAACCAATCTATTATATTGATAACTTTGATACCGTTATAATCATTATTTATCGATTTATCCATAGTCAATATAATTTTTTCATAGTTGTCGTCAATACTTTCTAAACTTCTAAGTTCTCTTTGTTTGACATTATCATTAACCAAAGACTTAGTAACTTGATAATATTTGATACAATTAGGATTTTCTGCAATAAAATCTACTTCATATTCATTGGATTTTCCAATATTAACTCTGTATCCCCTTCTCAACAATTCCAAGTAAACAACATTTTTCAGTAAATGACCTTCATCAATATTTCTAAAACCCAATATTATATTTCTAATTCCCGTATCCGATATATAATATTTACCTAAAGTTTTAAGCAATGCTTTACTCTTGATATCCGTTCTATCAGCTTTATACACAATAAAAGATTTTTCCAACATATTCAAATAATTATCAATTGTTTGGTGATTGGATTTCTCCATTATTTTATTACTATTTAAATAATCACTTATCTTACTAGAAGATATCGGACTACCAATATTATTTGATAAATATTTTATAATATTTTCTAAAAGAGCCGTATTTTGAATTTTATTTCTATCGATAATATCTTTTTTAACAATTGTATTATAAATATCATTCAAATAAGTTAAAACCAGGTCATCATTATTTTTAATTGAAGTTATAGCGGGCAATCCCCCATATTTTAAATACTCATTAAATTTATCTTCCAAATTATTTTTATCATAATTATTAAAAACTAAATATTCTTTAAATGACAAAGGATACATTTTTATTTCTATATATCGTCCCGATAACAAAGTTGATAATTCACTAGATAGAAGATAGGCATTCGATCCCGTTATATAAATATCTATATCAAAATCTACTTTAAAAGAATTTATTGCCTTTTCCCATGATTCGACAATTTGGACTTCATCTAACAATAAATATACTTTACTTTTTTTCATTTTGGTTTGGACATATTGATATAAATCTTTGTAATTTTTTATATCATCATATAAGGCCGATTCAAAATTGATATAAATTATATTCTCTTCCTTAACTTTATTTTGTAATAAATAATCTTTAAACATCCGTAAAAGAGTTGATTTACCACTTCTTCTAACTCCTGTTATTACTTTTATAAATTCAGTATCTTTATAATCGATTATTTTTTTCAAATAATTATCTCTTTGAATCATATTTCATCACCAATTCCATAATATCACAATAAAACTTAGCTGTAAAGTTTTGATGATGAACTTGCAAAAAAAGTTTTTTTGACATTTTTTGCAAATGAATTTTTTTAAACTGTTTTAAACAAAATAACAATATTAAATAACTGTGATGATATATATCCCAAAATATAGTATAATTTAATTAGCCCGTTAAAACAAAAATTAAGACAAGGAGGAAACTATTATGAAGAGTTTACAAATTAGAAATTCAACAGCAGAGTTTTTAATATTTACTAAACAAAAAAAAGAAAAAAATATTGAAGTAATAGTAGATGAAGAATCTGTATGGTTAAGTCAAAAATTAATGGCCGAATTATTTGGAACAACTAGAAACAATATTACTATGCATTTAAAAGATATTTTTAGTAAAGAACTAGACGAAAAAGCAACTAGTAAGGATTTCTTACTAGTTCAAAAAGAAGGACAAAGAGAAGTAAAAAGAAATACAAAATATTATAATTTAGATGTCGTTATTACAATTTAATCAACAAGAAGTATTAGATAATCTAGGAACAGTTTCTCATAAAATTGCGGAAAGTATGAAGATAATTTAAGATAGTTTATCCAAAACCTGATAATATTGACAAGTTACTCTAAAGTAACTTTTTTTGGTATAAAAAGGTAATGTAATCATAATATTTACTAGAAAGTAGGGATTAAATGGAAAAAACAGACATCATAAAAAATATTGCCAAACGGACTGATGGGGAAATATATTTAGGAGTTGTTGGAGCCGTTAGAACAGGTAAATCAACATTTATAAAAAAAGTAATTGAAAACTTAGTTGTACCAAATATTGAAGATGAATATGAAAGAAAAAGAGCCTTAGATGAAATCCCCCAATCCGCTCAAGGAAAAACCATCATGACGATCGAACCTAAATTTGTACCGAGCAATGGAGCAACTATTTTAATTGATGATTTTAAAGCCTCAATTAGACTAATTGACTGTGTCGGTTATGTTATACCTGGTTCCACTGGCTATGAAACCGAAGATGGACCAAGATTGGTTAAATGTCCATGGTATGATGAAGAAATACCTTTTATCGAAGCGGCAGAAATTGGTACGGAAAAAGTAATTAGAGATCATTCATCAATTGGTATTGTCGTAACTACCGATGGATCATTTACCGATATTTCTAGAAATGATTATATCGAAGCTGAAGAAAGAATTGTATCCGAATTAAAAGAAATTGGTAAACCTTTTATTGTTATTTTAAACAGTAATCACCCTAGTTTACCAGAAACGGAAAAACTGGCTGAACAATTAAAAGAAAACTACCAAGTACCAGTTTTACCAATCAGTATTGAAAATATGACCGAAAGAGATATATACAATATCTTAAAAGAAGCACTATATGAATTTCCAGTATTAGAAGTAAAAGTTGATATGCCCGAATGGATCGCTTGCTTATCACCAAACAATTGGCTTAAAAAAATATACATTGACAAAATAAAAGAAAGTGTTATGGAAATCGATAAACTTAAGGATATCGATAAAATAACTGACCATTTTCACGAATGTGAATATATTGAAAAGGCTTATCTATCTGGAGTTGATCCATCAACTGGTATTGTAACTGTTACTTTGGAAGCCAAAAAAGATTTATACAATCAAGTGTTAAAAGAAATAATTGGTACCGATATAAAAAACAAATCTGATTTACTTAAATTATTCCAAGAATATCAAGAGGCTAAAACCGAATACGATCAAATAAAAAATGCTTTAAAAATGGTTAAACAAACCGGATATGGGGTGGCTAGTCCATCACTTAGTGATATGAAATTAGATACCCCAGAAATAATAAAACAAGGAAGTAGATACGGTATCAAATTAAAGGCTACTGCCCCATCTATTCACATGATAAGAGTTGATGTTGAATCTACCTTTGAACCAATTATCGGTTCGGAATTACAAAGTAAAGAACTTATTGATTACCTCATGAAAGACTATGATTCCAATCCAGATAACATTTGGAAAAGTGAAATATTTGGAAGAAGTTTAGATGTCATCGTAAAAGAAGGAATCCAAGCCAAACTTTCTTTATTACCAGAAAATGTTCGTTTTAAACTTTGTCAAACTTTAGGTAAATTAGTTAATAAAGGTAGTGGTAATTTATTTGCTATTGTAATATAAAAGACAAGAATTTTCTTGTCTTTTCACATATTATTTTCCCCTTTATTTTTAAACTGAATAACAATTGGTGTTCCTTCCAATTCAAAATTTTCCCGCAACTTATTTTCCAAATAACGTTTGTATGAAAAATGAACCAATCCTTTACTATTAACTTGAATATTAAAAGTTGGGGGCATGGTACTTACTTGATTCGCAAAATAAATTTTTAATCTTCTATCTTTATAAGATGGTGGTAAATTTAAATGATAGGCTTCTTCAATAACATCATTTAATACACTAGTTTTAACCATCAAATTACTATTTTGATAAACTTTTTCAATTTCTGGCATAAGAGTATGAATTCTTTTTTTCGTCAAAGCCGATAAAAAGACAATTGGGGCATAAGAAATAAACGCTAATTCACTTCTTATCCACTCTTTCATTTTTTTCATTTCCGTATCTTTATTTTCAATCAAATCCCATTTGTTAACGGCAATAATAATTCCTTTACCGGCTTCCAAAGCATAAGATGCAATATGTTTATCATGTTCAATAATACCTTCTTCAGCATTGATAACTAATACACAAACATCCGATCTTTCAATGGCCTGCATAGAACGCAGTAAACTATATTTTTCGATTTTTTCATAAACCCGACCTTTTTTCCGCATTCCGGCTGTATCGATTACCACATATTTTTTTTCATGATAAGTGAAAGGTAAATCTATCGAATCTCTAGTAGTACCTGCTATAGATGAAACAATTACTCTTTCTTCATTAAGTAAAGCATTTACTAAACTACTTTTCCCCACATTGGGTCTTCCAATAAAAGAAAAATGGATGGAATCATCTTTTTTTTCTTCACTACTTTTATTCATATCTTTACATATTTCTTCAATCAAAGTAACAGTTTCACTATTTTGTTCCCCACTGACACTAACATAATTTTCAAATCCTAATTCATAAAAATCATATTGATGATTTTTGTATTCTTTAGTATCCATTTTATTTATGGCAACAATAACCGGTTTTTTAGATTTTATCAAAATATCTCTAACTAAAAAATCATCACTAGTTAATCCTTCTTTTCCATCGACTACAAATACTACTTTGTCGGCTTCATCAATCGCAATCATCGCTTGCATTTTAATGTCTTCTATAAAGTCATTATCCCCTTTTTCAATTCCCCCAGTATCAATTAGATAAAAACTATAATCTTGATAATTAACCGTTCCATATAAACGATCTCTAGTGACACCGGGTGTATCTTCAATAATTGCCATTCTTTTTCCTATTAAACGATTAAATAAAGTACTTTTCCCCACATTTGGTCTTCCCACCAAAGCAACTGTTTGTTTGGCCATAACAACACCTCTTTGGTATTATATCAAATTTTTTTTTATTTTTAAACATCTTCATCGATGATTATATCAATTGTATGTTCTAAAATATTTCCTATTTCTAAATTAGATATTTTTTTATTTAAAGTAATAAATGGTTGGATTTTTTTTAAATAATTAAGTTGATAGTCATCATCAATAATAAATTTAAACTTAGTATCTATTACTTGAACATTTATATCATCATCGAGAAAAAAAAGGTCATCATCAGTAAAATATACAGTAATTAAATAACCATAATTTTCATCTTTAAATATTTTAATAAAATATATTTGACGATTTTTTATTTGGTATTTATTTTTGATAATTTTTAATATTTTTTTTAAATTATCTTCTTTTTCAACATCAAATAAATAATTGGAAACCAAAATTTTAATTTTGTCATCTTCTTCTATTACTTTCATATTTCACTTCCTAAATTATTGTATGTTTTTAAATTAGAAATGCGAAAAAGAAAATAGTTTTTCTATTTTCTTTAACTATTCCTACAAAATTCGTAAAATTCACCTTTTCCTTTAACTATTTTACATTTTTTCCCTGAGGCATCTTTTTCACCGACTGGACAATATCCAGTAGAACTAAAATAATAGCAATACCATTTATCTTTTCTTGTACATTTTCCACCATGCCATTCACAGCCTTGTTGACCTTTAAAAATGTTTGTACAATCAGAATAAGTTTTATATAATTTACAAATATCACTACTTGATTTTTTTTCTAAATTTTCATGTACTCCATAATTATTATTAGAGTTACTATTTGAATTACTATTGCTGCTAGAACTATTTGAACTACTGCTTGAGCTACTACTAGAACTACTTGTTGAACTATTAGAACTACTACTATCAGTAGTACTTCTAGCAATTTTACTACCATAATGTTTTTTAAATACATTAGCTAATTCTTTAGCTATTTTTTCTTTATTTTTATTATATTTATTCATGGCAGCTGTATTATCGTAAAACTCGGTTTCTATATAAGTAATCGGAATATTTAAGCTTTCAAAATAATTAACATTTTTTAAACTTTGGGTGATGTTACCCATGCTTTTACCGGTATATTTTACTACAGCTTCTTTCAATTCTTTATCGATACTAGACATTCCTTTAGTTCCCAACATTAAAAGGGTTCCCTGAGCCGTATGTGAATCACTGGCATTAAAATGAATTTCAATAACATGGGTAAATTTTTTAAATTTCTTTTCATTATTCTTAAATGTTTGGGTTTTTAAAACATTTTCCACATACATTGATTTATTCATTTTAGCATCTGTTCCACCCAACATTTCATTGGCAATTGAAGCTTTTAAGTTTAAATTATCTAATTCTTTTTTCAACAGTTTAGCTAGTATTCTAGTTTGATCTGGTTCTAAGTATTTATATCCACTTTCTTCACGACATTCATTGCTTACTTGGGCACAATATGGATAATAAGAGTGACCGGCAATTATCAAAATTCCACCATCACCTTTACTTTTACTGGTGGAAATTTCATCGATTTCCCAATCATCTTCCAATACTACTCTATTGGTTGTTTCTGGATTAGGAGTTTTACTAGGTGTTTTATTTTTTCTATCATTGGCACCGGGGTCAATGTATCCGGCCTCTTTACAGTCTGATGCACTTGTTAAAAAGCATGATACACATCCCATAAAATTATCTTTACTTCCAACTCGGCCAAATACCCACTGAACTATAGCTAGTACAAAGAATATGGCGACACCAGCTATAAGCCTTCTGGTGAATTTATTTTTTTGTTCGTCCATATCTTTTTCTTCACTACTTGTTGTTGCTTTAAAAAAGTCTAACATTCCTAAGGCAATTATTATTATTGGAATTAGTAATTTCAATATATTGAATAAAGCTCTAACATACATAGGTAAAGTTTCTGGTATTTGATCTTTGGTATTTCCTGTACAGGTTATAGCTTTTATTTTTCCTTCGTTTGGGTCTTTACTACTATTATCTTCTTTTTTGGTAGTACTACTACCTGTAACATCTACCGGCATACAGGAATTATTTTTAACTTCACATTCGTTGCTTCCAACTTTTTTAGGGCATTCGTCAGCTTCATAGTCATAACATGTTTTACTTTCGGAAGTATCAACCGCATTTCCTTCGGAATCAACGGTAGTAACACATTTATCGTCCTTAACTTCACAGGTCATTCCATTTACTTCTTCAGGACACCCCAAATCCGGATAATCTTCACAATAGGCATCTTTACAGGTATTCGATGTTTGATAACAAATTTTACCTTCTGAAGATTTGACTGGACAATTACTCACCTCATATTCATCACATGTTTTGGCAGCATTAACTTGAGAAGTAAATAAAATAAAACTAAATAAAAATAATAATATTTTTTTCTTCACAATTATATTATCCTTTCAATCTTTTCATGAATTTCTCTTTTTCCATCTTTACTTATATTGGAAAAAACAACAAAATCATCACCAACAACTAAATCAAGTTCTTTAAGTATTAAATTTCTTTGAACTTGGTGTTTAGTAATGGGAACTTTATCGGCTTTAGTAGCTACAACAGTTACTGGTAATTTATAATATTTTAAAAAGTCATACATTATAATGTCATCTTCGCTAGGTTTATGACGAAAATCAATTAGTAAAAAAACTTGTTTTAATTCATCTCTACTAGTTAAATAATCTTCTATCAACAATCCAAATTTTTTTCTTTTTTGTTTACCAGTACTAGCATATCCATAACCGGGAGCATCGACTAAGTAAAATTCTTCATTGACATAGTAAAAATTTATGGTTTGAGTTTTTCCGGGACTACTTGATATTCTAGCAATATTTTTGCGATTGGTAATTGTATTTATGAAACTACTTTTTCCAACATTGGAACGTCCTATTAGCAAAAATTCGGGTTTATGATTTTTGGGATACTGACTTCTTCTAACGGCACTCATAACTAAATCTACGCTGTTTATCTTCATAATACATCACCTTTTTCTTTTTTTAATTATATCATATGTATTTATTTAGTGGCAACTTAAATCAATTTAACTATTGTCAAATATTGTAATTTGTGATATTATTTATAGGACATCACACTCGTTATTTTTATTTTTTACGTGATAGTCTATAAGTCCTTATTTAAGGACTTTTATTGTTTGGACTTTTTTGAATAAATTGAGAACTATTTTGGTATATCCAAAAAATAATTTATAAACTAATATTCGACATATTTTGACTATATCTAGTTTTATAATAGCAACTTAACAAATTCAAAAAAGAGGAAAACTATGAAAAAAACAAAAGAAAACAGGAACTTGTTTCATTAACAAATGACTTCACCTTTAAGCAAATTTTTTAAAAAAATCCCATCTTTTTAAAAAAATTTATTAAAGATGTTTTACATCTAGATTTTGATATTGAATCTTTGGATATACAAAATTCGGAACTAGTAAAACTTAATAAAAACGAGCGTAAAAAAGTTTTAGATATTTATGTAGTTCTAAATGATTTTTATAATCTATCAATTGAACTAAAAAACTGTGATTATTCCAGTGTTAAAATTAGAAATTTTTTATACCTTAACTCAATTTATAACTCTTTATATAAAAAGGGACAAAAAATTAAAGATGTAAAAGCCAAAGCAGTTCAGTTAAACTTAAATGTTTTATCTAATGAATTTGACAATTTAGATGGAAAATGTTCTGTTTAAGATCAAGTTAATAACACCGTTATTATTGATAATTATAAAATAATCAATAAAAATCTTGCTTATTTAGACGACATAACTTATAATAGGGATAAAGAAAAAGAAATTGCTTGGTGTAGAGCAATTAAGGCTACAACTTATAAAGAATTAGATAAAAATTTAAGAATTGTTTTATCTGATGAAGAACGAAAACTATTTTTAAAGGAGGTCAAAAAATTGAATAGTGATAATTTTTTATATGAATATTGGAAAGATGAAGATGTCAACGAAGTAGTTAGAGAATTGAAACTTGCTCATGCTGAAGAAAAAGGATTTGACAATGGATTTGATAATGCATCTAAAGAATTTATCAAAAATATGTTGTTAAATGGTGCTGATCTAAACTTTATTTCTAAAGTGTCTGGCAAATCCACCAAAGAAATAAAAACTTTACAAAAACAACTAATCAATTAAAAAACAGAATATAAAAACGGACTGTAGAATTTTCAAACAGTCCATTTTATTTTTATTAAAATTTTTTTATATTTTTTCTTGTCTTTATATTATCTTGCAATTCTTCATATTTTTGACCATGTTTGTTTTTGATTTCAATTATTTGTTCCTTATTTTTTTTGATTTTTTCTAATAATACCTTTTTTTCTTCATTCATAAATTACCTCTTGATATAATTTTTTTTACATTTAACACTAAATTCATCATATTTTATTACATTAAATGGTATATTGGTTTCTTTTCTAACCTTATACTCTAAAAAATTAGTTAATACATCTAATTTTCCCAAATTATTAGCTAAAGAAGAAACTTCATAATTATTTTTATACTGATTATATCTAACTCCAATAATAATAGAATTACTAGGTTTATAATATTTCTTATTATCTGGGCCATAATTTATATTCACATTTTCTTCATTAGGATTTTCTAAAATAACATTTTGATAAGTATTTTCGATAAATTGGAAATTTGAGGAGTTTAAAGATAAATCACCAGTTTTATATATAGACCATAAATAATTTATCTGTTCTCTAGTTAGTCGTTCTATATAGATGTTATTTCTTAAATAAAAATATTTTAAATACCCTTCTGAAAGATGTTGATAAAGATCTTTTTCTTCATAAGGAACTAAAGGAAAATCATCTATTCTTTTTTCTAACTGTTTATCAACATCTAACAAATAGTATTTTTTCATCATAAATTGAATAAGTAAATTATTATAAACATTATATAAAATCAAATAACCATTCATTTCTGCATCAGACTTAATATTACATTCTTGTCTTATATTAGGCCTTTCTAATAACAAAAATTCTTCATCTATAAAATTTACTTTATTCATTCTATTCCCTCCACAACATTAAAGTAAAGACTAAATCTTTTTCCAATCAAATCTTTTATTGGAATCAAAAGTCTTTTACCCCAACTACTAACAACTAAATAATCATCTAAAATTCCCGTTATGAAAACAGCATGACCATCTCCTTCTTCCCAAGTTGTTGTTGTTGTATAAACTTCATCAATACTAGACATAAGTCTAATTGGTTTGCTTATTTTAAATAGTTCTTTTTTTTCACTAATAATACTTAAAACTATACCATTATTTTCATCTTTTTTCAAATAATTAATAATTGTTTTTTTAAATTCATTTACATTATTTTTAGTTAACACTTCTTGTTTAGGATCAAAGGTTTTAATAAGATTTCTTTTATAATTTAATTTTATATTTTTACTTTTTAGAAAAGCTTCAATAATTGTATTATCCTGCCAACCCAAGCCAGATAAATATATTTGATTATTAGTTATTAAATTATCAACATGTAATTTACCAGTTTCATCATAAACAAACAAATTCCCTTTTTTACTTCCATTTAGATATTTATTACTATTTATATAAACATACATATCCAAAATTAACTCTGTATAATTAAACTCTTTATGTCCATCGATATTTCTATACATTAAATATCCAAAATCTTTTTTGAAAGCTCTAGGATTATCTTTATAAGCTAAGAATATTGAATTAGCTATTGCTGCATAAGAACAAGTTCCAGAACTATTTATAGCCATTAAAGTTCTAATAGCTTCAAAATAACTCATACCTTGGGAAACTAGTTTTCTTTCTAATCGCATAATTTCATTATTATAATCGAAGGTAAAACTTTGTTCTATTACATCCAAAATATCAAAACTATTATCCCGATTACATTTATCATAAAGATATTCAATAATTATAGTTCCTTCTCTAACCACATCTAAATTAAAATTGGAATTTTTAGACTTTATTTTACTTAAAAATTGTTTAGCTGTATTTACACTATATTCTCTTTTCTTAATTAAATAAGAAATAAAATCATTTTCATCTGTTAACCAATCTAGATTTTTTACACCCATCGTCATATAAAATGAAGTTATATTTTGATCAGCACCATATATTTGACTAGAATTATTTTTTATAAATAAATCATAGTTTTCTAATACTTGTTGTATCATTTTTTCTTTAATAGTTTCCGGAAAAACTTCATTATAATCAATATTGTCTAAACTAATATTTTGATGATTAGTAAAGTAATTGTTTATATATTTTATAACACTTGGATTTTTCATATTAGCATACGCTAATAACTTTTTAAAGTTTTCTTCACTTATGTCTATATTTTGAGTCACTATTTGGGTTAAATCATCTAAAAATATTTTACTACAATCGGCATAAGAAAGATGATTAGATGACTCTTCATTAGTAAAATTTTTACTAACTTTTAAATAATAAAGCATAAATAAATCATTAAATATAAAATTAGGATCATTTAAATTTTCTTCCGTAATTATTTTATTCATTTCTTCAATAATTAAATTTTTATCATAAATTTTGTTATCCCTCAACATAAGTTTAAGTTTCAAACTATTTGGCATATCTTCAGCATATACTATAGGAACATCAATGTTATATTTGTTTATAAAACTATCAACAAATTCTCTATCATTTTGATCCCAATTATATTTCTGATGAATAATATCATTAAATCCTTCTTTTCCAACATCTATTTTATTTTTAATTATAATATCGGTATATTTTGTATTCATATTCTTTATTTGTTGAAAAAAGTCTATATATTTATGTTCAAGTAAACCGGGACTATCATCATAAACATCTTCAGCATTTTGACGAATAAAATCTCGAACTTCAATTAAATAAAATTTAAATTCATCGGATAATATTAAAGAAGGATTATTAGATAATATCTCTTGATTAAAATGTTCTTGGTAGTAATTATATAAAATAGATAAATCTTCAACATTATAAATTTTATTAGTTTTAAACATTATTTTTAGTTTTAAACCATCTGATAAATTATCTTTATATCTAACTTTAGAAAAATCTAATTTTTCTAAAGCTTCATTATATAAAGATTCTAATCTTTGTAGTTGAATACTATTTAAATCTAAATCATAATTATATTTTTTAATTGCATCATATAGTTGCATAAAAGCTTCTAAATAATTTATTTTATAACCACCATCTATAGCTTTTCCATTTTGTAAAGCTTCATATAAATCTTCATTTTTTATAATATCTAATAAACTTCCAATTGATGCTATTTTTACAAAAGTAGCATCTAAATCTTCATCATAAAAGTTAAAAACCATATCTTTAGTTGCTTCTATATCATTAGTTTTGTTTAATTTATTATCTATTTTTTTAATTAGTGAATCAATATCGATATCAATTTCATTAGCCCTAAAAGTTATTTCATAAGTAGCATCAAATTTTCTATTTTCATCTTCTAAAATATCTTTTAAGTATTGAAGTTCACTTTCCGAATTACAATTTTCTATTGCTTTATTTAATACTTCATTTATTCTATCAGCTGAAAAATATTTATTAACCAAAGAAATATCCGTTGGATTTCTATAACCACTTCTATTATTTTCATGTAAAACTAAAATATCTTTTATTAACTTTATATTATTAGTATTATTATATTCCGCTATCAAGTTATCTATCTTAGTACTTTCTTTAATAGCTAAATTATTTATAATATTTTCCGTATTGTCATTTTTTATTTCCATATTTGTAAAAGAAGATAATTCTGAAACTGAGTTTCTATTTATTTCTTTTACATTTTTATTTAAGAATTTATTATTAGCTGCTAAGTCATATAAATAATCATTATAAATAGCTTTTAAATTACCTATTTTTTTAGTAAATTTTTGTAATTTTTTTCCCTCGATAGTATTTGGATAATTATCATAGGTATTTTTATCTACTTCCTTATACACTAATTCATTTCCCATTTTAACTAAACAAAAATATTTCTTTTCAGGATTATAATCTGATATATTTAAATTACCTTCGTAAGTTATAGCTTTATCATCTAAATTCCTTATTTTTAATTTATTACTATTTACTAATTGTTCATCAACATTTAATTTTACAGCTGTTGTTCTAATTGGTAAACTATCTAAATTAGTTAAATAAGCTCCAACACTTGGTACGCCATTAAAGAAAAATGATTTTGGAGTTCCATAACTATTCATAACATTGGCTTTTTTTACATAACCAGATTCTATTATCTTATTAGCACTTGTTTCCGATGTAAAATGATAAAGACCATTTTCTAAAATACTTTTATTGACCTCTTCAATATTATTAGTGTTAGTATATATAAAACGTTTAACTCCTGATTTAAGGGTATTTACAAAACCAGTTATTAAATTATTATCTTGATATTTAAAATCACTTAAATCTAACTGATTACTAAAATCATAAGTACTAACACCACCTAAATCAGTTAAAAGATTGATTAAGCTAGTATTTATAAAATTGTTGTTTCCTTCCAAAGCCAAAAGACCATCTTTAGTGACTTTAAAACCATTTTTGGTAAATATATTCTTATATTTTTCTAATGTTTTAATACTTGCTTCAATATAATATTCATCACCATCTTTATTGAAAACAATTTGGGCATGTTCAAAATTAGAATTGTTTTTTATGGTATTGATTAAGCCAATATAATTTCCTACTATTTTGGGGATATCTTCAGTCATTTTGGTTTGAATTCCTTTACTTATTGAGTCAAAGAAAACATTTGCATTTCTAACATCATCGCCACCATATCCGATATAACCTTCATTACCATTTGTAGCCGTAGCATTTTGATAAACAATATTAAAATTCTGATTATCCAAAGACGCCACAATAGAGGGAATTAAAGCCATATTTTTTTGATTGTCAACAAAAGCCAAATAAGGTCCTCTTCCATCTTCATGTCCAGCACAACTAGCTTTTGTCTCTATTTTACTATTAAAACACTCTAATAATAGTTTTTCCAGTTTTTCATTTCCTTCCGCAAAATCATGAGCCGCTTTTTTAATATCGGTTAATTGACTTAACGGTATTGGCACTCCTGTATTTAAACTTTCTGTACTATTAACATTGGTAAATGTTTTACCACTATTATTATCAATATTACTAAAAATATTTCTTATTCTATCGATAGTTTCTTGTCTTTTAGCCCGTTTTAGTTCTTTTAATTTTTGCTGTTCCTTTTCTTGTTCTAGTTGATTTATTTTTAATTGTCTAGCAAATTTTTGAGCTTCATTTAAATTTAAGTTACTATAAAAATCGTTTAATATATCACTTGATATTTGATTTGAGATCCTATGATTTACTTTTATACTTCCAAATCCCCCAAATCCTATTCCGGATACAAAACCTCCTAAAAATGTCTGTTCTAGTTGTTTGGCAAAATCTTTATTGGCCATTTGTCTAGCAACATCTTCACTATATCCTTGTTTTATATAATTATCTATAGCTATATTATGATTACTTAATTCTCCTGATGTTATCTCATCAAAAAAGTAATTTACCAAATCTGTACTTAATTCTTCTTCGCCTTCTACTAAAGCTTGACTCATCGTCATTGCTCCCCCATAAAAGGTTTTGGTGGCGATAGAAGCTAAAGTTTCATTTGGTATTTTATCAGATATTTTATTAGCTATTTTTACTATTTCAGGACTAGCTTTTCCCTCTAAATTAAGTAAATGACTTACTGAATAACTTTCCATAAGTGATTCAGTTATTCCAGCTGAAGACGCTAATAAAACTGCTTTCCAATCGGGCAAACCTCTATCTAAAGAATCATTTAATGTAGATACATATGCTCTTGATCCCATTAAGGCTCCACTTAATATTGGAGCAGTTGTCCCTCCAGTGGCGGCAGTTATGGCTATCAAACTGGCACTATCAGCCATACTCATCATCGTACTATAAGCAAAAGCTAAGGCTTCACTATCTTCCGCTATATCAGCACTTATAGCTTGTCGATATACATCACTACTACTATAGACATTAGTCTTTCTTATTTTCTCATCTCTTATTAAGTAATTTAGGGAATAACAAGCTGCTCCTATTCCTTCTAATGATCCGGTTAGTATTGATGAAGCAGACGCTAAAAATTTATGATTTTTCGCATATTCTTCATCTTTTAAGGTTCTATCAACTAACCATCTATTATCTAACTCGTCTGATATATCTTCTAAGTATTTATATGCTTTATCTAAACCTTGGGTATTATATATATAATTAAATACATCTTTTTCTTGTCTTCCTTGACCACTCATGAATTCTGCCCATTTTAAATAGTGGTCTAATTTTAAATCATCAGCTTGAATTTGATAGTTTCCTTTCTCAGTTTGAACAAATCCATATTTATCTATTTCTATTTTTCCATTTATTATACAGTTTATTATATCTACTAATTCTTCTTTATTTTTTACTATATAAGTTGGACTTCCATTATTTGTCCCAGGTAATTTACCTTGTTCAAATAATTTATTTATATTTTCTATTGTTTTTATACTTTCTTTTTTAAAGTTATTATTTTTTTCATAATCTTTTTCACTTATATAACTATCAATATTTTTAAAATAATGATTTATTTCTTTATTTACGTTTTCATATATAGCTTGATAATTAGCTAAACTTTGTTTTAATGTTTCTATTTGATTATCTATTTTTTTTAAGTTTTCTTCTCTTGTTTTTACTTCTTCATTATATTTATTAGTCAATTCATCAAAAAATTTCATCTGTTCAATAGTATTATTCCACATATATACGGTGGTTTCTTTTCCGGTAAACAATGATTTTGATGTTACTTTAGTTAAATTTCTTAATTTTTCGATATATTTACTATCTTTATACATTTCCTCAAAAGTTAGTGGTACATATTTTATATCACTTTCCAAATTAGGAGTTTTATAAACATATCTAGTTTGTCCATTTTCATCTTGATATTTCCACGCTACTATTTCACTTGATAAAATACTTTCTAAATTTTCGCCACTTCTTAATCTAGTAACTATTTTTAATAAAGCTTCCATTTCATGAGTATCTTTTAAATCTCTCATATTTATTAGTTTTTGTAATTCGGTTTGATTGGCTTTGATTACTTCTAATAATTGTGATAAACTTTCGATATTTAATCCATAGGCATGTAAATATGATGCTTCCATTATGGCTTTTCTTCGGGAGTTATCTTGATCGTTTTCTATTTCTTTCATCAAATCTTCAATAGTTATTTGTTGGTTTATTATTCTTTGAATATCTTTATCTTGAATTCCTATTTTTTGTAATAAACCTATCATTTGATTTACATCTATTTCGCTTATATAAGTATTGATTCTAGATATCTCTCCTACACTAGCACTTTTTCCTTGGCCTATATTTAAATTACTAGAATTAGAATTATTTTTGATATTAGAGCTCATATTATTTGTCGCTGAAGCTGAAGTACTACTTATTGATGAACCAAAACTAATACTTCCACCATTGGCACTAATGTTGGAAGTATTAGGAGCAAAAGAAGATACTGTATAATTATTTTTATTAGTATTAGTAGTACTTTCTATTTTATTTATATTACTAGTAATATTACTAGAACTAGATGATGAATTTACGTTTATATTGACATTATTATTGCCTTGAATATTACTATTAGTTTGATAAACATGGGTATTATTATTTGTCTGATTACTTATATTAGTTTTTGCGTTACTGTTAACATTACTATTTATATTATTAGATGGGTTAGCTTTAACTGTAGAATCATTTATTTTATTAGTTACTACATTATTAGTATTTTCTTTAATACTATTGATTGGACTTTTGGCTGTATTACTAGTAGCAATATTACTTTTATTGATTGTTTTTTCATTTGATGGTACTAAGTCAATCACTTCTGTTTTGGCTTTATTCGTATTGGTTGTCAAACTTTTTAAATTGGTATTATTTATTTTTACTTTATCAGTTAAACTTTCTACATGAGTATTACTTTTAGTTACATTTTTAAAGTCTAACCTAATATTTTTATTAACAGATACATTTATCGCCACGATTACAACCCCTTTTATATTTTGCCGTTTATCATTGGTATCAATTCTAAAATTATTTCTTGTTTTATTTCACTAACTATTTTTTTATTTTTTAAAAATTGTTCTTCATCAACTATTTTTTTGTCAATTACTAATGTATTATTCATAAAAGCTTGTAAATTATCCATATTTTCTTCTAAATTTTCCAATTTTTCTTTTATTGAATAAAGCTGACTTTTTAAAAAAGCATATTTTATTTTTAATATTTCTTCTTCCATATTTTCTCCTTAGTTAATATCTTTAAATATTTGAGTAACTTTATGACTAGTTTCTTTATATGTTTCAATTTTTTTAATTAAATAGTCAAGATCATTTTCATGTATATTTTGAATAGTTCTAAATTTATTAGTTAATTGTTCTTGTAAATCATTTAATGAATCACTATTAGAAGTTTTATAATAATAATTGATATTTTTAAAGGTATTTTTTATCTCATCAAAATTTACATCTATCATAGCTTTATAAGTTTTGATTTTTTCAATTGTCATATTCATTTTTTCAATATCCATTAAATTTTCCAAATTACTCACCTTGTTCTTCTTTTATTATTTCAATGTCAATACTAGATGTTTTTTCACTAACCATATTTTCATTTTTTTCTATTTTATCCAAAGTATTTTTGAGATCTTTTTTTATATTCATCAAATCTTTTTCTATCAGTTCTAGTTTTTGTTTCTCACTATTTATAATAGATGCTTCAACCGGGCAAAAACTAGTATCTAAAATATCGTAATAATCTACAATATCAGCTATAGAGGTAGCTATTTGATTAAATAAATCTTCTATTTTGGATTTTTTATTGAAGTCAAAAAAGATATTTTTACCAATACCTTGATTTTCATTGATTAAATAGTTATAAATATTATCAATTTCTTTTAATTCACCATAAGTATTTTCTAGTTTAACTTTATCAACTGATATTTTTTGATTAAATTCATTAGATTCATTTCCTTGCCAAATAAAAGATATTGATTCTAATTCATTATAGATATTCAAATAGTTTGTTTGAAAATCATCTAATATTTTTTTCAATTTGTTATTTTCGGTTTCTATTTTATCTAATTGTATTTCCATTTTATCACCTAATTTTCCTAAATACATAAAAGTGAATATACTTTTACATATTTAGGAAAAATAAATTTTCCTATTTGTTTAACCACCAAATGCGGCTGAAACTTTTCCTTTCATATCTTCAGCACTATTAGCTTTACTTTCAAGTTTTTTCTTCATTGCATCAGCTGTTTCAATATTAAGATTATCTAGATTTGTTTGAATAATAGATACTGAACTATTTAAAGCGGCTTGTTGAGCTCCACCATCATCATAAAAACCACAATTGGTAACAGCACTTTTGACATTTTCAAGTGCGGAAGAAGCCTCAGCTGCTAATGAAGAAATAACACCTACTACATCAAGTGCAGCACTAACATCGACTCCTATAACTCCATTAATTTCTTTTCTAAATCCACTAGTGTCTACTGTTTGAAGTGCACCATCAAAAGAACTTTCTGAATATGATTCTTGGTTTTCTATTGCCCAAGCCGTTCCTGCTGAATTCATAGCATTAACTATTTCTAGACATTTATCATATGTAGCTTGAAGAATACCATTTACAGTTTCACCAAAAGCATTAAATGTGTCTATAGCTTCTTGACTTGCCCATTTAGTTGCCATTTCATCAATGACTTGACTTTGCATATTAGTACCCATTGCAGTAACAGCATCTTTATAAGCACTATTAACTGAAGCGATAGACGACCTAATTTCGTCAGGATTAAAACCTGTTGTTGCCATTATTTCACCTCCCTCTTTTCGGATATGTTCCTTATCCATAATAATCATATCACAATTTTTATATAAATATCAACATCTTATATTTTTTTCGTGACATTTTTTCAAAAAAATATTAAACTAAAATTATTTTAAATAATAAAAACCAGTTTATATACTTTCAAACCGGTTTTTATCAACTTTTATTCTGATTTAAAAATCAATATTAACTCTGTACCATTTCTAATATCTGTTTCAATTAAAATATCATTATTTGAATATATTTTACTAGTATCTTTATTTAATAAAATAACTTCATCATCGATATTTAATGGAATATTTTTTAAGTCAGCCACTGATTTAATAATCAACTTTTTAATTTTCCATACCAATTCATTAACTGGCAAAAAAAGATCAAAACTAGTATCCAAATCGGGAATAAATAATTTAACTAATACCTTATTTTCCATCTTGTTCCTCTTTTCCAAAAAAATTAAGTAATTTACAAAGAGTGGTAACACTATCACTTACAACATATCCCATATTATTAGAAATATCTAACAACAATTGTTTAGTAATACTAGATAAATGCAATAAATTTTGACTACCTATACCATTGCCAATCCATATACCATTATTGACACTAAAGAAATTATTAAACCATGTCTCAAACGCAAACTGTTTTATTTTAGCTGCATCATCACATATAACAACAGCTATTTTTTCATATTTCTTAATCTTTTTAATAAAATCTTCCATTTTTCTTTTATCATCTAATTTGTTGATAAATTTATTTAAACCATAAATTAAAATAATTCCTTGTTGGTTGGAATGATTATTTATTAGCTGATCTAAATAATTACTTATTCCATCCATATATTTATCTATATTATCAGTATAATAATTTGAATAATTATTATCCAATTTAAGAGCCTTTAAAGGATCAAATATCATTAAACTAAGATTAGGAATTTTACGAACTTCTTCTATAAAACTTTTTACAAATATATTGGTAGCATTTAATCGATTAGCAGTTATTATATAACCTAAATTTGATAATAAATCTATGGTATTTACTTCTAAATTCTTTTTATTCATACCAACTGGAATACTACTAATATCACCAATATAATTTAAAACATTTTCCCAAGTCACAAATTCAGGTAATACTGGTATCAATTTAGCTTTATAAGTATTTTTCTGATTGACTTGTTCAATAAATTTACTTAAATATTCATTTAAATTATTTTCATCTTCTAAAATACTGGCAGTTTGAAATTCATGAATTACATCTTGTTTTAATAATCCTCGACCAATTATATCCCTTAAAGTGACTCTAACTCGCATACCAAAAACGGATACATAATCACTAGAATCTTTCATTCTAAAAGCATAAACATTAGAACAATTCTGACTAATTTTATTATGGACAGAATTATTAGCATTAGCGGTTATAATAAAGATAATACCATATCTTTCTGAATCTCTAATTATATCGGGAAGTTCATCATAAATACTTTGATTAGATTCATAAATAGAATCATAATTGTTTAAAACAATAATTTTTAAAGGAATTGGTTCTTTATTTTGAATATAACTTTCATATGAACCTCCAAAATTCACAAATTGCTTTTTTCTTTGTTGTAATTCTTCTTTAATCAGTTTAAACAAATTATTGTATTTTTCATCTTCACCCGCAAAGACAATTCCTCCAACATGAGCTAAATTTTGAAATCTTCTTAATGATTCGGAACCATAGTCAATAAAGTAAAAATTAACTTCATCAGCTTGATGATTTTTGACTGTAGAATAAATCATGGCATTTAAAAGCATTTCACGTTCACTACCATCATTACCGTAAATAATAGTATTTCCATTGTTTAAATAATCATAACAAATAAGACCTTGTTCTTGGATTTCTGGAGCATCATACTCTCCTATTACGGCTTTAACATGATATTTAACTGGAGTATAATTATATTTACTTTCCAAATTATTAACTGTTATAATTGGTGGAATATTATCTAACCATAATTTTCTAGCTTTTTTATTTACACGTTCTGATGCCGAAATAATAGAATTCATAATAGAAGCTAATTGTTCGCCTTTAGCTTCTAATTTTATATTAGAGGCAGCTTGTAAACTTTTAACAATTACTCCACAATCATTGATAAAATTTATACTTTTATCTACTTGTTTAATAATAGTATCCGAAGGATAGTATTTAGCCCCACACCAAGCTGATTGACCTAAAGCAAAATATTCATCAAATCCAACTTGCAGATAGAAACGTCCGGTTTGTTTAATAAAAGCGGCTTCAGGTCTTTTAAGCATTTCTTTACTATCTTGTTCATCTTGAACTTTTAAACAAACTCTAAATTTAGCATTTGACCAGATTTGATCATTTACTACTCCACTTGGTTTTTGAGTTGCTAGAATAAGGTGAACACCTAAAGAACGTCCAATTCTGGCAACACTTATTAAGTTGTCCATAAATTCCGGTTGTTGGGCTTTTAATTCAGCAAATTCATCACATATTATAAATAGATGAGGAATAGCTTCACTTAATCTTCCATCTTTATAAAAACCTTGATATTTATAAATATTCATGGTGCTTTCCCCTAATTTATCACGAGCTTCATTAAATATTTTTTGTCTTCTTTTAACTTCACTATCAATACTAACTAAAGTTCTATCCATCTCCGCTTTATCTAAGTTGGTAATTGTTCCCGCTAAATGCGGTAAAATTATATTATTAGTTTTGTTTTCAAAAGCAAAAGCTAAACCTCCACCTTTATAGTCAATTAAAATAAACGATACATCATCCGGACTATAATTGATACACAAAGATAAAATATAAGTAATAATAAACTCTGATTTACCAGATCCTGTCATACCAGCTATTAAACCATGAGGTCCATGGTAGGTTTCATGTAAATCTAAGTACATTAAATCACCATTTTCATCAACCCCTATTTCGGTTTTCAAACTTTCAGTTGGCGTGCTAGTATTCCATCTATTTAATATATTTAATTGTTCTACTTTACCTATTTTTTCCATTTCTAAAAATGATAAAGAATCTGGTAAAGACCGCATATCATTTTCAAATTCAATTGGAATGTTAGATAAAGTTTTTACTACTTTACTTAAATCAACCGGATAATTGGTATCATTAGTTACCGTTATTTGTTCTTGTTCTTCATAAGCATTTTTAAGTACTTCAGTGTTATTATTAGAAACACTAATAAAGTTATTACATTTACTTGGTAATTTACTTAATTGATTTTCTAAAATAACTAAACTAAATCCCAAATTATCATCCATTTCAGTTACTGTTTTCGCAAATTCAAATCTTTTTATTTCATCATATCCATCAACAATAATAAAGTAATAAGGTTTAAAAATTGTTTTTTTATTGGATAATTGATTTATACGACTATTAAGTTCGACTTGTAAATACTCATTGACAATTTTAGCACTTTCACTGGTAGTCGAATAAAATCTAAAATTACGATCATTACTAAAAATGTGATTGGTGTAACGAAAATTATCCCAATATTTTTTTCTTTCTTCATTAGTAAAAATAACTAATTTAAAATCTTCATAACTATAAAAAGTCAATAATTGTAAGATAATGTTATACATAAATGGTATGGTATTATTAGTAAATCCCATAACAGCAGTTATTTTATTTTCATAAAAAGAATAACCAATAGGAACGTTTTCAATATATTTAAATTCTTCTACCAATTGATCAGCCTTTTCTCTAAGTTCATCTTCTTCAATTGTAAAGTCTTCATCGGGATATTGAATTTCAACATCTAATTTTTCATTTCCTATTCCTATTCTAGTTACTAAAAAATCACTTTGATCAATTCTTTTATCCCAAAAGTTAATTCTTTTATTTTCAATTATTTGTAAACATTCTTCTACCGTTAATAAGTTTTCTATTAAAATCTGTTTTTGTAAATTAGCTTCTCTCATTAAATCTAATTTTTTTTCGTCTAAATAACGACCATATTTAGTAATGATTTCTTTTTTTCTTTTCTTTTTCATATGTTTATTGTAAGCTTGAGTCAAAATAGGCCATAATATCATACTAATAAACATAGCCCCACTAGTTACTAATTGCGGCCAAGAATCTTCCATTGTTGTTTGTTTATTATTTATTCTTATAATAGTACTTACTAACATAGTAAGAGACATAATTCCCATGGTAAGCATTGGTCCAATTACTAAAATAACTGGCAATTCATTATTATTGCCATCTCTAGGTGGTTCACTTAATTTTATTTTTTTGGTTTCGATTATTCTTCTTAATCTAGGTGATTTAGAATAGTAATCTTTTTTATCATATAAATCAACATCTTTAAATTCTCTTTGTTCTATTTTTTCTGGTTCAGGAAACAAATAAGGCGTTAAATGAGCTTCATTATTTACAATTATGTTATTATTATATATCAATACTATTCCATTTAAAAACACGATTCTAAATCCATAAAGTTCTACTGTATCACCAAATTTTATATAACTAGCATTACCTTCTAAGGAATATTTATTTATATATACTGGGGTATTTCCTTTTTTTTGCAGTAACAAATAGTTATTTTGGTAAGATATTTGTAATACTAAATCATTTAAATATTTACTTGGAAATTTTAAGGTAGCATTTTCAGTATTACCGATAATAAGATTTATATCAGTTTTATATGTATATGAAAGCATCACTCCAGGACTTATTTGGCTAACATAAATTAAATAACTAACATTATCTCTTTTTAAAATATAAAAATTATTAACTGCTAATTCAACTTGAGCTACTTGAACCTCATTTAAAAAGACTTGAACATTTTTACTTTGGCATAAAACCCACTTATCGTTTATAGCTTCAATATTGATAAGTTTATTTTCTTCATCTTTATTTACATCAAATAAGAAACTACCAGCCACTTCAAAAGGAAGTTCAAAATCAACTATTCTGTTAGCTAAATATAAAGATATCTTCATCATAACACCTCTTTATTGTCATAATGATTATATCAAATTAAAGTATTTATTTCAATCAAAAATATAATGAGTCTATAACAAAAAACTTAGCTTTGATAAAACTAAGTTTTTTGTAATCAACATTACTATAAACATTTTTTCTTTATTTGATTATAAACTGCTGTATATCCAGCATCCGTATAATGTAATAAATCAGAAGCATATTTTCCTTTTAAAGATAGATCTTTATTTATATTACAATAACTGACATTACTCAATTTAGCAGATGATATTTTAGACTTCATTGCTGAATTAAAATCACTTATATTAGTTTTAGTTACTGGATAACTACCACCCGTAGAATCACCACCTATAGGTGTTACAGATCCAAAAATTATATTTTGATTTTTCCAATCACCTTTAGCAAGCTTCTTTACTATATCCATATATTTTGTAGCTACTGCTTTAACCTCTGATGACGTACCAGAAATATCATTTACACCTAATAATATAACAATATTATACTTAGTATTTGAATCATTTTTTAGAATGGTAGTAACTCCATTAGATCCGGTTTGTTCAAACCAAATATAACCTTTTCCCGTTTGACAAACAGCTTGATAATCACGACATGTTCCAGAATAATAACTATCACCAACACCACAAATACCAGCAGTTCTAGAATCACCTAACAATATAGTTTTAGTTCCCTTTTTATTTTTCTTAGAAGACTTATTATCATCATCATCTTTAGTATTAGTAGTTACAGTATGGGTTGATTTTGGTGGAACTTTAGTTGGGGTTTTATTTTGGCGATCATTAACAGCAGGATCAATATATCCAGCATCTCTACAATCAGATTCTGTTGTTAAGAAACAAGATACACATCCCATAAAATTATTTTTTTCTCCAACTAGTCCAAATACCCATTGACTAATAGCCATAACAAAGAATATCGCAAGTCCAGCAATTATTCTTCTAACAAACTTGTTTTTTTGATCATCCATGTTACTTTCATTAGAACTTGTCATGGCTTTAAAGAAATCTAACATACCTAATACAATTATAATAATAGGAACTAATAATTTTAAAATATTATATAAAGCTCGGACAAAAGCTGGCAAACCAGCTGGTATTTGATCTC
Source organism: uncultured Bacilli bacterium (assembly GCA_947623815.1). GTDB lineage: Bacteria > Bacillota_I > Bacilli_A > RF39 > UBA660 > HGM10857. The sequence goes on from CANQHO010000003.1 coordinate 25,594, forward strand.
CATCATTCCCCGTACAGGAAATAGCTTTTATTTGGCCTACACTACCGCCACCGGTATCAGTAGAAGGAGTTGTAGGATTTTCCATTTCTTCTTTAGTCGTTGTTGTAATACATGCTTTTGATGTCGAACTACAAACACTACCATTTAAACTAGTTGGACAATCTTCTCCTGGCTCATAATCTTCACATTTAGTTTCACTTTTTAATTTACAACCAGTTTTGGTTTTCCCACAAGCATTTCCATCGGCATAATCAGGGCAAGCATCCTTGCTATAATCGGAACATATTTTATGGTTTTGATTAGTTGCTGCATTGATACACTTTTCGGTTGTTTCATCGTAATCACATAATTGTCCCGTACTATCCAAACCACAAGATTTCTCTCCAAATATTAAATACTTTTTTTTCGGCTCAACACTAGAACACGGTGTTTTTATTGTTTTAAAATCGCACTTTCCATCGATAACTGCACATGTATTTTTTTTATCATCTGTTTTATGTTTAGAACAATCCTTGGTAGAATAATCCGTACAATACTTTCCATAAACACTAGGTACTAGTACAAAAAAACATAAAATAATAAACAACAATTTTTTCTTCATTTTTTTCTCCTTTTATTTTAACTAACTTTTTAAAGTAATGCGGTAAGCATAAAGAAATCTTACTTTAGGTAAATCCATAACTAAAGGTTGCTTAGTCAATATTCTCTCTGGAGTTCCACAATCATATCTTTCCCATTTACCATTTTTTCTTTTATTTCCTAAAATAAATACATGGCTAACAGTTTTACCAACCGCTCCAGCTCTTTGAAAAATAATATCTCCTGGTTGAACATCACTCATATTACTTATTCGTTTGAAACCATGTTTTTTAACCCAAGCAGTCATATCTCGTTCTTTATTTGGATTCCAAACTGTTAAACCTTGAACTTTAGGTTGATCCTTAAATCCCAATCTATATAAAACCCATCCTACACACCGATCACAACTAACTTTTTTAGCAGCATGATTCATGGCCGGATTATATGGTGCATCTCCATAAGTGAATTTATGTTTTCTAACATAATCAGTTACCCATTTTGCCTCTTTTAAAATCTTTTCCGCATCAGGGTTAACCAAACCACCTATTACGGCCGTATTCGTTGATTTGGGTGGAGTTTTATTGGGACTTTTATTTTGCCTATCATTAACAGCTGGATCGATATATCCAGCATCAATACAATCCTCTCCACTAGATAAGAAACATGATACACATCCCATAAAATTATCTTTTTCACCAATTAGTCCAAATACCCATTGACTTATAACCATAACCAAGAATATCATTATTCCCCCTAAAATTCTTCTGATAAACTTACTTTTTTGGCCATCCATATCACTTTCATTACCACTAGTAGCAGCTTTAAAAAAGTCCAACATTCCTAAAATGATAATTATCGAAGGAACTAACAATTTTAAAATATTATATAAACCTCTTACAAAAATAGGTAAATTTTCTGGTATTTGATCTTTAGCATCACCAGTACAAGTTATAGCTTTTATTTGACCGGTACTGCCTTCCTCAGTATCTGTATAAGCAGTGGTTTCTGTATCAGTAGTGTCCTCTGTATTACTAACATTATTTTCGAATTCTTCCTTAGTTATACAAGCATTGGCAGTTGGACTACAAGCCACCCCATCGGCATAATCAGGACAATTATCGGCATTGTAATCAGAACATAATTTATGATTTTGATTAGTTGCCGCATTGATACACTTTTCGGTTGTTTCATCATAAGTACACAACTGTCCAGTACTATCCAAACCACAAGATTTCTCTCCAAATATTAAATACTTTTTTTTCGGTTTGACACTAGAACATGGAGTTTTTATTTTTTTAAAATCACATCTTCCATCAATAACTGCACATGTATTTTTTTTATCATCAGTTTTATGATTAGAACAATTACTATCAGAATAATCTGTACAATATTTACCATTAACACTAGGAACTAATATGAAAAAACATAAAATGATAAACCACAATTTTTTCTTCATTTTTTCCTCCTTACGAAGCATAAATTCTTTTATAAATTATAACATTTCTTGATATTACTTACAAGTATATTACTTTAGAGTTTTACCAGTTTCAATTTCGGCAAAAGTTCTATTTTTCTTTATATTACCCATGAAATAATTATCGATAATACTTTTTCCTTGATTATACCAATTATGACCATAATTTAAAAATTTTAATCCTTTTTTAAAATATTCATAAGCTTCGCTACTAGGAAAACATTTTTTAAACATTTCTTCATCAGAATAAAACGAAGCCTTTATAATATTTTCCCAAGAAATAGTGTTCGCTAAACGAAAGATGGCATTAGTACTAGCTACATACAAATTATTTACTTTATTCTGCACTAAACAAGCAATAAAATTTACGATTGGCTCTAAAAAAACATCATCACCATCTTTGATGGTTACTTTATATCCTAAATTTTCCATGGTACAAAAAACTTGGGTTTCAATTTTTAAAACATCATTATTTTTAATAGTACATATAGCATGTATTACTTCATGAACTAAAACATCAGTAAAATCTTGTTTTAGTTTTTCATTATTTAAATAATTTTTATCAAAATACAAATTGATACTATTTTCTTCAAAACCAACATATTGAGCCATCATATTAGTAAATGATGAACTAGGTTTTTCATTATCCCTTTTAAAATTAATACTTTTTAAATTACTTTCTAACCTAGTAATTATTTCATCAAAGGGAATTATATTTTCCACCATTTTAGTAAATTCTAAAAGACATTCTTTTAAAATGTTTCTAACTAACTCATCTTCTATTTTTCTTTCATTTAAAAACTTTTCAATTCTTTCTACCATATCTATATTTTATCATGTTCAAAACCAAAAAAACAATGAAATCATCATTGTTTATAAATATTTTTCAATTTTTTTAAAAGAACTATCCTCTAAATCAGTTTTAGATAACTTCTCCAATAATTGTTTTTGATCTCGGGACAATTTTTTAGGAATAACTACATTTAAAATAATATACATATCCCCTTTTCGTCCGGTACTAATATCCGAAATACCTTTACCTTTAATACGGTGTTTTTCCATCGGTTGACTACCAGCGGGAATCGTAAATTTAACATTTCCATAAAGAGTTGGAATATCCATTTTTTTACCTAAAATAGCATCCGTAATAGTAATTGGTAAGTCTAAATATATATCATTGCCATCTCTTTCAAATAAAGGATGTTTTTTTACTTTAAACTCTAAATATAAATCCCCATTTGGTCCACCATGACTACCAGTTTCTCCTTTACCAGCCAGTCTTAATCTATTACCATTGTCGACACCAGCCGGTATTTTGACATCCAATTCTTTTCTTCGATGAATTCTACCAGTTCCTCGACAAGTAGAACATTTTTTTTGGTAAGTTTCTCCTTTACCACCACAAGTAGGACAAGTAGTTCTAGTCATAAAAGTCCCAAATAAAGTGTGTTGTTCACTAGTTACCGTTCCACTTCCATGACAATTAGGACAAGTTGATTTACCATGTCCACCATCACCATGGCAGTCATCACAAGTATCCATAACTTCGACAGTAACCGTTTTATGGGTTCCAAAAACGGCTTCTTCAAAAGTTAATTCAACCGTTTTTAATAAGTCATTACCGCGACTAGCCCGATTGGATTTACGATGATTTCCGCCAAAACCACTGAAACCAGAAAAACCAAAGCCACCAAATAAATCATCAAAAATGTCGGAAAAATCAAAGTTAGAGAAATCAAATCCGCCACCATTATTGCCACTGAAAGCGGCATGACCAAATTGATCATATTGTTTTCTTTTTGATTCATCGGATAAAACGGCATAGGCTTCTTGAGCCTCTTTAAATTTTGCTTCCGCATCTGGTTCTTTAGATACATCCGGGTGATATTTTTTGGCTAGTTTTCTAAAAGCGCTTTTTATTTCACTTTGACTAGCCGTTTTACTTACACCCAAAACTTCATAATAATCTCTTTTTTCCATCATATCACCTACTTATATTGTTTTTTAAATTCTTCTATGGTTGCTTCAAACATATTTAAAGCGCTTTCTATTACTTCTTTTTTACTTATATCAACACCAGCTATTTTTAGTTCTTCCATCGGATAGTCTTTTCCGCCGCTTTTTAAGAAATTCAAATAATTTTCTAAAGCATTTTCTTTATTATTTAAAATTCCATCGACGATATAGCAAGCGGCTGATAAACCTAAAGCATACTTATACACATAAAAATCATAGTAGAAATGCGGTATTCTTTCCCATTCATATCTAATTAAATCATCTAAATGAACATCTTTACCAAAATACAATTCATTTAAACTGTAATAGTAATCACTTATCATTTTTTCGGTTAATACTTCCCCATTTTCCATTCTTTTGTGGATATTCATTTCAAATTCCGCAAACATAGTTTGCCGATAAATAGTACTTTTAAATAATTCTAGTAATTGATTAAGCAAAAACAATTTTTCATTTTTGTCAGTGGCCTTATTATACATATATTTATTTAATAATATTTCATTAACTGTCGAAGCAACTTCGGCAACAAATATTTTATAACTAGAATATTGATAAGGATTATTTTTACATGAATAATAGGTATGCATCGAATGACCAAGTTCATGGGCAAGGGTGGATACATCATGGAATTTACCTTCAAAATTCAAAAGAACATAAGGTTTAGTATCGTAAAAACCAGATGAATAAGCGCCACCCCTTTTTCCTTTATTAGGATATATATCAATCCATTTTTCATCAAAGGCTTTATTTAAATTAGTAACGTAATCATTACCTAAAACACTTAAGGCTTCAATCACTAATTTTTTGGCTTCATCAAAACTGTAATTTTTATCTAAATCTTGAACTAATTCAGCATAGATATCATAAGAATGTAGTTCATCTAAATTTAACACTTCTTTTTTCAATTGATAATAATTATATATTTTATCCATATTTTGATGAACAGTATCAATTAAATTTTGATAAACACTAACTGGTACGTTATCTTGAAATAAAGCGGCTTCAATACTATTATTATATTTTTTTATTTGGGAGATGGATGTTAAAACATCGACATTTCCTTTGAAAGTATTGGCAATAGTATTTTTAAAATTAGAATAAGTTTTAAACAAAAGTTCAAAAGCCCTTTTTCGAACATTGCGATCTTTACTAGCAATATAAATGGCATAATTACTTTCTGTTAAAGTCACTTCATTTTTATTTTCATCTAAAATGGTTCCAAAAGTCATATCGGTATCAGTTAAACTTTCAAAAGTTTTTTCGGGATTATCAAAAGTTTTAGACATAATAGATAAAATATGTTCTTCTTCTTTAGATAAAATATGGGGTTTAAATCGATATAAGTTTTCCAATATAAATTCATACTCTAATAATTTAGGTTCTTCTAAATAAAATTCTTTTATTTTATCATAGTCAATAGTCATAAGTTCTGGGGAAACAAAGGATGAAATTTTTTCATATTCATTTAACAAAATAGTGGCTTTATTCTCTAATTCTTGATATAGAGTATTAGTTGAATCACTATCGTAATTTAAATGAGCATAGTAATATATTTTATATATTTTTCTTTCTATTTCATCACTTGATTTTAAATAATTATATAAGTTTTTCCCATTTAAAACTATTTGGCCTTGCCATTTTTGAACATCTTTTATTTCATTTTTTACTTTATTATAATAATCATCAAATTCTTTTATATCTTTAAATATAGGTGTTAAATCCCATTTATATATGTTTTCTATTTCTTCTCTTTTTAGTTCTGATTTAGTCATTTTTTTCCTCTTTCCTAAGAAAAGTCCTAGACAACTAGAACTTATTTTTCTTCGTATTCCGCATCAATTACATCATCTTTTTTATCAGTTGATTCATTGGTATCAGTTGCATTATCTTGATTGGCTTGGGCTTGTTTAGCTGCTTCTTCATATACTTTAGTTGCAAAGGCCATAGCGGTTTCTTGTAATGCTTCTTTTTTAGTTTTGATATCTTCTATATCATTTTTTTCTAAAGCATCTTTTAATTCTTTAATTTGTTCATTAGCCTTATCTTGATCTTCTTTAGAAACTTTATCCCCTAAATCTTTTAATGATTTTTCCGTAGTGAATATTAGTTGTTCACTATCATTTTTTAAATCGGCTTCTTCTTTACGTTTTTGATCGGCTTCTTTATTGGCTTCAGCCTCTTTCATCATTTTGTCAATTTCTTCATCGCTTAAGTTAGTTGAAGCAGTTATGGTAATTGATTGTTCTTTATTAGTACCTAAATCTTTGGCTTTAACATTGACAATACCATTAGCGTCGATATCGAATGTTACTTCAATTTGTGGTACTCCTCTTGGTGCTGCTGGGATATTAGTTAATTGGAAATTACCTAAAGTTTTGTTGTCACTAGCCATTGATCTTTCACCTTGTAATATGTGAATATCTACTGCTGGTTGATTGTCAGCCGCCGTTGAGAATACTTGGGACTTACTAGTTGGAATAGTAGTGTTTCTTGGAATTAAAACTGTACATACTCCCCCAAGTGTTTCGATACCAAGAGAAAGTGGGGTTACGTCTAATAAGACGATATCATTGACATCTCCAGTTAATACTCCCCCTTGAATAGCCGCCCCCATAGCAACTACTTCATCAGGGTTAACTCCTTTAGATGGTTCTTTACCAAGTTCATTTTTAATTATTTCTTGAACTTTTGGTATTCTAGTTGAACCACCAACTAATAAGACTTTATCGATATCATTTTTAGTTAAATTAGCATCTTTTAAAGCGTTTCTAACTGGAGTTAAAGTACTTTCGATTAAATCGTCAACTAATTGTTCAAATTTGGCTCTCGTAATGTCCATTTCAAAGTTAACTGGTTCGCCATCTTTTTGGGCAATAAATGGTAAAGAAATTTGAGTTGATGTCATACCAGATAAATCTTTTTTAGCCTTTTCGGCTGATTCTTTAATTCTTTGCATAGCCATTGAATCATTTTTTAAATCGACACCATGTTCTTTTTTGATTTCATCTAAGACATAATCCATGATTCGGTTATCGAAATCATCACCACCTAGTTTATTATTACCACTAGTTGATTTAACTTCAAATACCCCATCACCTATTTCTAGTATGGATACATCGAATGTACCTCCACCTAAATCATAAACTAAAATTTGTTCTGTTTTTTCTTGTTTATCAAGTCCATACGCTAAAGCAGCCGCCGTTGGTTCATTGATAATTCTTTCAACTTCTAATCCGGCAATTTTTCCGGCATTTTTAGTGGCTTGTCTTTGGGCATCATTGAAGTAAGCAGGAACGGTAATAACCGCTTTTTTAACTTCTTCGCCAAGGTAAGCTTCAGCTGTTTTCTTTAAGTCACTTAAAATCATAGCACTTACTTCTTCGGGAGTGTATTCTTTTCCATTGGCTTTGACTTTTTTATTTGTTCCCATCAATCTTTTTATTGATGATATTGTATCGGGGTTAGTTAAAGCACCTCTTTTAGCCTTAGCCCCTACCGTCATTTCGCCTTTTTTATTAAAGGCTACTACTGATGGAGTGGTTCTATCTCCTTCAGCATTAGTTATAACAGTTGTTTTTCCACCTTCGTGAACAGCCACACAACTATTAGTTGTTCCTAAATCGATTCCAATTATTTTACTCATTTTATCATCCTTTCCTATTCATTTACTTTGACCATGGCTGGTCTTATAACTTTTTCTTTATATAGATATCCTTTTTGTAGAACTTCTAACACTATTCCAACTTCTTTATCTTCGACATGGTCAGTTAAAACGGCTTCATGATAAGTTGGATCAAATGGTTTATTATTACCATCGATCATTTTTACTTCATATTTTTCTAAAGTATTTATTAAGTTACAGTAAACCATTTTAACCCCTTCAAGTAATTTTTTATTACTTTCATCTTCTTTGGTTATTTGGATGGCTCTTTCTAAGTTGTCGATAGTTGGTAAGATATCTTTTATTAAGTCTTCGTTACAGTATTTAAGCATTCTATGCATTTCTTCATCACGTCTTTTATTAACATTTATCATTTCGGCTTTTTCCCGTAACAGTTTATCTTCTAATTCACTAATTTTATTATAAGCCTCGTTTAATTTATCTTCGTGTTTTTCTTTTTTCTTTTTCTTTTTTTCTTCTTTGACGGGCTTTTTTTCTTTATTTTCTTCTTTGGGTTGTTCTTGTTTTATTTCTTCTTTTGTGTCGTTCATAGCGACCTCCTATTTTTCTAAGTTCTTTTTTATATAGTCAAGTAAGGTTACGATGCGATCGTAGTCTAGTCTAGTTGGACCTATAAGGGCTAAAGTCCCTTCTTCCCCATCGACGTGATAATGGGTTTTTATGATTGATACATTGTCGTCAAATTCTGATTCACTTCCTATGTAAACTTTGATTTCATCATTGTCTTCTTTGATGTTTTTTATAAATTCTTTATCTTCAAATTTATCTAATATTTCTCTTATTTTTGTAACATCATTGAATTCGGGTTGTTTTAAGATATTAGTTGTCCCAATCATTTTGATATTGGCATCAGCCGCGAATTCGTTTATAAAGGTACAAAAAGCATCAAACAGTTTTCTTTGATATAAAACGTTATCGTTGATAATTGGTTTTACTTCAAATTCTAGTTTGGCTATTACTTCCTCTAATGATGTTCCGGAAATATGCTTGTTGATTAAGTCGACTGTTTGTTTGACTTCTAATGGTGAAATTTTATCTTCGAGTAATACTTTTTTATTTTCAACGTGTCCTTTATCGGTGACGATTAAAGCAACTAGTTGTTGATCGGTTACCGGTATTACTTCTACTTTGCTTATTATATTTTCCCGAGCGGAACTTCCTAAAGAAATTATAGTACAGTTAGTTAGTTCGGCAACTATTTCTAAACTTTTACTAACGGCATCACTTAAAACTAAGGAATTGTTCGAAAAGATAGTTTGGAGTTTCAACATATCTTCCCCAGTTAGTTCTTTGGGTTTCATCAAGTTATCGACATAATAACGATAGCCTTTTTCACTAGGTATTCGCCCTGATGAAATATGGGTTTTTTCTAAAAGTTCTAAGTTTTCTAGTTCACTCATTTCGTTTCGGATGGTGGCACTTGAACAGTTTAATTCTTGACATAAACTTTTAGAACCGATAGGTTTAGCGGATTTGACATATTCTTCGACAATTATTTTTAGTAATTTTTCTTGTCTTAATGTAAGCACGGCATCACTTCCTGACTATAGCACTATTTCCTTTTATTTACTTGCCAAATTGTATCTTTTTGGCATTCTCTTTAATGAAGTGCTATCGTCATTATACTATGATATGCTAGCAAAGTCAATATATGAGTGCTAATTTTTTTTAAAGCCTTTTTGAAAAAACGGTTTTACAGTCATAACAAACATTTTCGATGGGACTTACAATAACTGCATCGGTTAAATTGGTTCCACAAATATCTTTATCAAAAAGAGTTTCAAAGTTGATAATAGCCCCGGTACTGCCAGTAAAATCGGTTTTTAAAATAAAAGCTTCATCAAAAGAATTTACTAATAAAGTATCAGTTAATACCGTTTCTCTAAAATTTTTTAAATGAATAGTTTGCGGATCTATAATAGCGTTTTTACTACCTTCAAAGTTGGCTCCAACTATTTTGGCATCTTTAAAAGGACCCGTAAATGTTACTCCATTCAATATAGTGTATTCTAAATTTTTATCATAAATAGTTTGGGGATTGATAAAAACATTTAAACAATCTGTAAAGTCTAAACCTTTTATATTGACATTATCAAAAGATATAGGTAAAAAATCTATTTTTTTTAATAGTTCCCAATCTAAAGCAAACTCTTTGGATGATTCTTTAGTAAAAATTACATCATCTATTATTTGTTTTTCCCAAAATAATTTTATTTTTTGATCTGATGAATATTCTTCTAAATATTTTTTTAATTTTTCTCTTAATTCTATTATTTTTGTTTCATAAATTGTCATTTTACACCTCTATTTACGTTATAATTATCTGTTTCTATATTTTCTTTTAAATTGTTTATTTTTTCATTATATACTTGGGATATAGTACTTTTTAGTTCTCTTGCGGTTTTACTATCTATTAAACCTTCTAAAAATCCATTATCAATTCTATTTAAAATAAATTCTTTTTCTTGGAATAATTGTTCTTTTTCTTTTCCTTCTAATTCAATTTTAATATTAAAAAGTTGTTCAACTATTTGAATATTTTTATTTTTTTCTTCTTTTAATTTAGTTAAAATAGTATTTAATATATTTTGATACATCATATTCTTATTATCAAAATTTAAAGTAGATGCTTGGTTATTTTTAATAAGAAATTTTTGTTTTTTTTGTTCGTTAGTTACGATATCTTCTTTTAAAAATTTAATAACATCTGTTACTGTATCGTAATTTTTTATTCTTTTATTTAAAGTTTCAATATATTTTAATGTTTTTAAATCAGTAGCATTTTTATTAAAATAAATATTAAATAGATATTTTATCCAACTACTAGCGGAACTTAATTTTAATTTAGAAACATCAATATATAAACTTCCATTGTTTCCAAATAATTGTTTAAAAACTTCTATATCATCTTGTTTAAATAGATACCTTTTATTGGATTCAAATTTTTTTAAATAGGATACTAAATGTAATAGATGTTGTTTTCTTTTTTCCATTTCTTCTTTAACTTTTTGTTCAGCTTTTACTATATCTAAAGTATCAATTGTTAAAGAATCGTGTAGTATGTCTTTACCAATTTTAATATCTATTACTTGATAGTCATCTTTATTTATTTTATCCGTTATCCATTCTTCCCCTTCAAAACCATTATTGTAATGACCTTGTAATGAAGGTTTAATAAAGGGTTTTCTTATATCTATATTTTTAGTATTTATAGAATACACTATTCCAACGGCCGGGATTCTTATGTCTTCTTTGGGGTTAATACCAATAGTTATATCTTTATCAATAATAGTTCCATCAAAAGGACTTACTTTAGCATATGCTCCTAAAGCCATGTTTTTATTAGTAGTCATATAAAGACCATATTCATTACCATCAGCTACAACTTTTCTGCCATTTTCATCTATTTGATAAGGATTAGGTGGATATAAATTAGTATCATAAAATTTAAAATTTTTTAACATATCATAAGTTATTTTAACACCTCGATATAGTATTTCTGGTTTATTCATCGTCTACTCCTTTTAAAACTTTTAACAATACAATTTTACCATATTTTTTAAACAATAAATATAAAAGCATACACTTTTTGGTGTATACTTGATTTATTTTATTCTATTATAAGGGAAGCTGTGGCCATATTGTTTTCATATTTAACAAGATAATTTCCTATTTTTAAATTAGATCCCGATACAACACTTCCATATTTATCTAATGTTAATTCTCCACTACTTGGAGCCTCTCCTTTTATATCTAAAGTTAGTTCATTACCATTTGAACATTTTAATTTACTATTTTGTAAAACTGTACATTTACCAGCCATATTAATGTTAGTATTTGCCATCATCTTTAAAACAGCGGCTTTTTCAGCGGCTTCGACATAGGCATAAGCTGTACTTTCGGCTACTGTTTTTCTATTTTGACTAATACTATCTAAACCTAACCCATTTAATTTTTCTAAGGCTTTAGACATTTTATTTTCATCACTTGGTGTCATTTGATCAACTGGTAAGGCTTTACTAACATCGATATCGTTTACTGTTTTACCTTTTTCAACTGTCAAATTCATTATAATTTCTAATTTATTATTATCAGTTGAATTAACGGTAAATTTAAATTGACTATCAGTTTTCTTCCCGCTTGATTTAGAAGTTGCCACAATTGTTCCAGTAATTTTATTAGTATCGTTGATAGTATAATCAATATCGATATTTTCAAAATCAAATTTTTTAACAACCATATTAACAACTTCAGTTTTTTGATTATTTGATATAGTGTTAATACTTATGTTAGTATTTTCTTTTTCTTTTTTAGAAGTTATTTCCATAACGGCTTTTCCATCAGAAATTGAGGCCATATAACCATTATTTTTATAATTATAATATACTAATTTATCATTGTCATTTTTAAATGCTATTCCCACAAATTTATTAGTAAATCCTTTGGTATAAATTATAAGTGAGGCTTTTTCATCAAAATTATTAAAGTTTTCTTCCTTTCCCCAAGTTTCAATATTTTCTTTAATTTTATTTTTATCAGTTTTAGATAAATCAGCTATTTTATCTATTAACTTATCATTTTTTGATAAACTATTAGAAAGTTTTTTCATTAAATCTTTTACAGTTTCTTGTTTTATTTCATAAGTTACACTTTTAACTTTGACTTTTTGACCATTGATTTCAATAGTATCTTTTCCAGCTTTTAAATATTTTTTATCTAATGATTTTATTAAAGAGTCTTTAAATTCTTTAGTTATAAAGTTGATATCATCAAATATCTTATCATTACTAGTGGTACTAAATAATTTACTAAAATCTTCTTCTCCTATGTCATAAATATTATCGAAAAGACTTTTACTTTTTATATATTCATGATTATTTTTTAAGTATATACTAATATCTCCAATATTTTGATTATTTTGATTTAAAGATCCGGTAACTTCAACAAGTTTTTTATTTTGATCAATTCCACCATTAAATAAAACTTTATTAGTAGTAGTAGAATTTAATTGAAGATCACCATTAAAAGTTAAGTTTTCTTTAGAGTTATAATAATTATAGTTATTTTGTAATTTATCTAAAGTATTACTTAGACCATCATAAAAAGTATTTATGGTTGTTTTAACAATCACTTTAGGATTATTTAATACTTGGGTATAAAATATCCCTAATAAAACGGCTATTAAAACAATAACTAAAATGATTATTGGGGCTTTGTTGTTTTTAGGTTTTACTGTTGGTTGATTACTTATATTGCTTGATTCATTTGTTGGTTGATTATCTACATTGTTTGGTTCACTTGTTGATTGATTAACCATATTGCTTGGTTCAATTGTTGATTGATTATCTACATTGCTTGGTTCATTTGTTGATTGATTATCCACATTGCTTGATTCGCTTGTTGATTGATTATCTACATTGCTTGGTTCATTTGTTGGTTGACTTTCTACATTGTTTTCTTCCTCTGTTGATTTAATATTATTTGAATTATCCATTTTTTTTACTCCTCTCACTACTCTATAAATATACCATATTTAGACATAAAAAGTCTACTTAAACAACATATATAACCAAAAGAACCAATCGGTTCTCTTACGATACGAGCTGATATTCATCCTTTACTTTTTTAAACGTTGCTGTTTTATATTTTTTTATTTTATTACCCACAACCGTACCATTTTCTTTCCACTTACTCTTTTCTAAATTCTTATCACTTGGTTCAACATAATAATTAACTTCACAAGCTAAAGTTTTTAAAGAATCAGTAGTATAACAATTTTGAATAGAAATTATTTCTGAACTTTTTAAAGTAGACCACTTATTAACTACTGATAACCCATTCACATAAGTCAAAAAAGAATTAGACATCGTAGAAAAAGCCGTACTATCTTTCAAAAAGAATATCTTTTGGTAAGTTGTTTCCTTATTTTTTCTATCTATTTCGCTTTGATTCAAAAGCAAATTACAAGAAGTTACTAAAACTTGATTTTTTATTTCTAAAGGACAAGTTTCCTTTTCAATGGTCAAAGTATAAGCAACCGCATTTTTAGTATATTTACCAGTTAAAACAACCGAATCAGCCACATACTTAAAAGTATCATCATTATAAAAAGTCAAATTTTTTCCATCCTTAGATAAAGTATAAGTAGTTACAGCCGTTTTATATTCTGGTGTAGCCTTACTTTCATATATTTGAAATAAATCCCAACCTAGAAAATACTGTAAAGTAGTAAATACCGCAAAAACAAAAATAGCTACCATAAATACCGGTTTAAAACTTTTTATATTGAGTTTTTTCTTCAAAGGATTTAAACTAAGTTTTCTTTTGACAACCTTTTTACTTTCCCCGTCTTCATCAAAATCCAAAACTTCGATTTTTTTCCCATAATATTCTTTTTCCATATATATGTCTCCTGTTTGTATTATATCAAAATATTAGTTTTTTTACAAGTTATACCCGGTGGCATTTACTACCCCAAGCATCGACTAATTCATCATCTTTATAAATTCTTAAAATTTCACAATGATTAGAGCATCTATTACACTCTTCCCCTTTAGTTACAAAAGAAATATCATGAAAATTTAAATTGTATACCTTATCAGTTTCTTTTTGTTTAGCCAATATAGCCATACCCATTGCTCCCATTAAATGACCATTGGGATCGACAATAATTGGCATTTTTAAAACTTCCTTAAAATACTTTACTACCCCTTTATTCTTACTAACTCCCCCTTGAAAAACAATTGGTCCTTCGATTTTCTTACCCTTGCCTAAATTATTTAAATAATTTAAAACAATACTTTTACAAAGTCCGGCAATAATATCTTCTTTAGAATAACCCAAACCAGCTTTATGAATTAAATCGGACTCCGCAAAAACCGTACAACGGGCCGCTATTTTAACGGGAGTTTTACTTTTTAAAGCCATGTTACCAAATTCTTCAATCGGAATAGATAATCTTTTAGCTTGACTGGATAAAAAAGCCCCTGTTCCCGCCGCACATAAAGTATTCATCGAATAATCGACAATAATACCATTTCTTAAAATAATTATTTTACTATCTTGTCCGCCAATTTCCAAAATAGTTTTTACATCCGGATGAATGGCTAAAGTTCCAATCGCATGAGCCGTAATTTCATTTTTAACAATCGATGCATCAACCATTAAACCAATCAATTTTCTAGCACTACCTGTTGTTCCTATACCTTTTAAAACATAATCATCAGGTAATTGTTCTTTTAAAGATTTTATCAACTTTTTAACGGCTTGAATAGGTTCACCATTAGTTTCTAAATAGTCTTTGGCTAAAATATTGTTGTTATAATCAATAATAACCCCTTTAGTACTAATCGAACCTATATCAATTCCTAAATAACACTTTTTCATTTTCCTTCCTCATTTCTATCATATCGACAAACGCTTCACATCTAGTTTTCATACCTACTTTAGAAGTATTGGTATCAAATGAAAATTCTAATAATGGCATATCATATTTTTGACATATTTTTTTAATTATTAAAGAGGCACCTATTTCGGGAGTACAAAAACTACTTTTTATATGAATTACCCCATCAAATTTTTCTTCACAAAGTTCTATACATCGACCAATGTTATCAGCCGCATCAGCCCCCATTTTATACTTAATATAATCTTTGGCTTTTTTTAAATATTTTTTTACTTTTTTCTTTTTTTCAAATAATAAATATGTCGCATTGGTATATCTTTTTATCGCAATACCATGACTCGCTAGTTCTAATTCTAATTCATAATTGGCACTTGGTTCCATAACGGTATAAAGTTCCCCAATAATTCCTACTTGAAAACGGGGTTCATTTTTAAGTTTTATATTTTTAAATTTATTTTTGTAATAACGATATTTTCTTTTTAAGGAAAAATAACCTTTAGTTTTACTAAATGAATTAAGCATTTCTTTTTTTAAATTTAAAAAACTGTTTTTTTCTTGTTCAAAACCGATATTATACCTTATATATTCATCTATTTCATCCATATATTTAACCATATTTTTAGTTATAAATAAGTAGTATAAACCTTTTAAAATGGAAAATTTAGGATCTATTTTTTTAAATTGTTTGATTATTTTTTTGATGTCGGTTTTTCCTTCGGTTACTAAGTTTATATAAGTGAAATGGTAGTTTAAATTTTTAAGTATTTCTTTTTGGAGTTCATGGTAATAACCATAACGACATCCGCCCCCTAATTGAATTAAAACATTGGCTCCTAGTTCTAAACATTCGATAAAGGTACCTAAAGTGTATTTAAAAGGGGTACAAACAAAGTCAGGAGAGTATCTACTTCCTAGTTCAATCGTTTCACTACTGATATGGGGTATATATAAAGTTTCAGCCCGGACAATATGTTTTAGTAAATAAGTTATAGGATAAGCATAGTCTCCCACTTGGGGAAAAGCAATTATTTTATTCATTTTTAGCCTCCAATATATCGACAAAACTTTCTATTCTAGTTTGGATACCACTATCACTACTTAAATCATCCACAATCAAATTTAAAGTTGGTAAGTTTAGTTTTCTAATAACTAATTCATTTACTAAACTATCTGGTCCACAAGGAAAACTAGATAGGAATATAACACCATCTATTTTTTTTAAGGAAAGCATGATACTGCCAATATTTTCTTTGTTGTATTTAAAGTACAATTCTTTACTAAGTTTTTTACTTTCTATTCTTGCTTTTTCTTCATCAAATAAGTCACTATATATTACTTGGACATTTAATTTTTCTAAACTTTCAATAATTGGTTTACCAATCATTTCATCATAACTATTGTATGGATGGGACACTAATAATATTTTTAAACCATCTTTATTTAATTTTTTGATATTTTCTTTTATTTTTTGTTTTTTGGTTATGGCTACTTGTTCTTTAGCTTTTAAATAAGCTTTTTTTATTTCTTTTTTACTTTTGTTTAAATCTTTTTTTAGTTTTAAAAAACCTTTATATTCACTTTGTTTTTTTTCTAAATCAATATTGTAATTTAATATTTTATTGGGAAATATGTTACTGGCGATATCATAGGTGGAAAGAAAGTTAGTACATGTTTGATTGTTACTACCAAAGTTATCAATTCTCGGTATTAAAATATAGTCACAATCTTTTAAGTAAGCAATATGTCCTAAGTATATTTTCATACTAAGACACATTTCATCTTGGGCTAGTTTGTTTCCTAAATCTAATATTTCTTGATTGGTTGGTGGGGTTACTTTTGTTTCGATATTTAAATTGTCAAAAAATCTTAACCATAAATCACCATAATAGTAAAAATATAAACTCCTAGGGATTCCTATTTTCATATTATCACCTTGTTTATTTTATGTCTTATTTTTTTTATTTATGTTATTGTTTACAAATTATTTTACAAGGTATATACTAATTTTAGAAAGTAGGTATTTATGACAAAGAAAAATATTTTAATTGCTTTTTTACTTAATTTGTTTTTTTCAGTTTTTGAATTAGTTGGAGGTTTTATAACGGGAAGTATTGCGATTGTGTCAGATTCGGTTCATGATTTTTCGGATGCTTTAACGATTGGTATTTCTTATTTTTTAGAGAAAAAAAGTTTAAAAAAAGCGGATAAAAATTATACTTATGGTTACAATCGTTATTCTATTTTAGGGGCGTTTTTAACTACTAGTATTTTAATTATTGGTTCTTTTTTGGTTATTTTTAATTCGGCTTCTAGGATTGTCAATCCGGTTGCTTTAAATTATGATGGAATGATTTTTTTGGCTTTGATTGGTATTGTTATCAATGGTATAGCAAGTTTTGTGACTAGGGATAGTCATTCTTTAAATCAAAGATCAGTTAATTTACATATGTTAGAGGATGTTTTAGGTTGGGTTGTAGTTTTTATTGGCGCTATTGTGATTAAGTTTACTGATATTGTTTTAATAGATTCGATTATGTCAATAGGTGTTGCTTTGTTTATTTTGATTGAGGCTTTAAAAAATATGAAGGATACTTTGGATTTGTTTTTGGAAAAGACACCTAAGGATATTGATGTTGATAAGATTGAAAAAGATTTATTAAAGATTGATCATGTAGTTAGTATTCATCATTTACATTTTTGGAGTTTGGATGATAATACTAATTTAGCAACTTTACATGTGGTGGTTGATAAAAATGATTGTTCTATTAAAAATGATATCAAAAATAAGTTAAAAGATTATGGGATTAGTCATACTACTGTTGAAGTGGAAAGTAAGGATGAAAAGTGTATGGATTTAAATTGCCATATTGAAAAAAATTAAGTATAAATTTTACTTTTTTACTCATTTTATAAATGGGTGATGTTATGGAAAAAAAGCAAGGTATTAAATGTTCAGTACATGATTGTACGCATTGTAATGCGGATAAAGATACTTGTAAATTAAAAGAAATTAAAGTTTGTAGTTGCACAAATGAAGAAAAAAAAGAAGCAACTATGTGTGATTCTTATAAAAGAGTTGAACAAAATATCAAACAAGTTTGATATGTATAACCTCACGATTATACTTTTCTACTTCTTAGAAGTCTCCTTCTCC
>CANQHO010000004.1 GCA_947623815.1 uncultured Bacilli bacterium
TCATAGTAAAAGAGAACTTCAACCCTTATTTTTCGGTGCGTTCTCTTTTTTTTACTACTTTGTTTTTCCTTATTTTTCCTGCTTATATTCTACAAAGGAATTAATTCATTAGATAAGAAAAAAATCAGTATAAACTGATTTATTTAAATAAAGCAATTCCGGTAGCAATCGGCCTAGTTGCATGACGTCCACTGCCATCAATTGGATCGTTTATCAATTTATTGTTGATAACTAAATTGCTGGAAGTACCTCCATCTAAGTTAGCGGCATTGATTGCTCCATAGTTTTCCATTATTTCTACTAAGTCACCCATATCGGCACCAGGATATTTTAACGTTCTACCATCGATAACTAACAATAAGACTATACCATCTTTTCTTTGTCCAATAGCAGTTCTTGGGGCAGTTCCCCAACCACCATTACCTTTTACAAAAGCCGATTTACCATTGACAATTAAGAATGGTCCAAAAGTAACAGCATCTCTAATTCCTTTTTTCAAAGCATTTTTTCCATTAGTGTCTTTTAATAATGTAAGTTTATTATCTTTAGTAAAACCAATTAGTCCTCCTGAACGACTATAGTTTCTTTCCGAAACAATTTTTCCATTTTTTATAACTGTACCTTGGGGAATTCCACCATTACTTGAATAATTTGGATCATAGAATCCTCCCCCATTGATTGCTAGAACAGCCTTTTGTTCAGTGGCCATTTTTGTTAAATATTGGCCAGTTTGACCTAAATATTTAGTAGTAATTACTTTTAATTTTTCCGGATGATAGATAGCCACTAAATATCCTTTATATTTTTTACCAGTTATTTTTATCATTTTATAGTCATCATTGTTGGGATCTTTAGTTAAAATATCTCTTTCATATTCATTTTTAAAATTTTTAACATTAAAGTTTATTTTTCCAACATTTACTAATGATGTATCAGTATCTTCTTTTCTTTCAACAACTCTATTTTTTTCCATAATACTTTTTATTGTGGCATCATCATAAAACCAAGTTGCTAAATACTGATGACTTAAGGTAGTCATAGCAGTTGTAACTAACCATTCTCTAAAGCCTTTATATGGGCCATATAGTAAAAAACCTAATGTACCAGCCCCTAACACAAATAAGGTTACAAAAACTATACAAATTTTTTTACCTAAACTCATCTTTTTTTTCCGTTTTGACAATTTTTCTTCTCTAGTTTCTTTTGGTTCTTCTAAATCCAATCGTTCCTCAATTTGATTTTTTTGCAATCTTTGGGTTATTTGTTGTTCATCTTGATCGATGAATAAATCGTCATCCCATTCATTTCTATTCATTGTTCACATCCTCAATCTTTAACTCATATTCTTCTATCGCTTTATATTTTTTATTTTTCTTAGTCCATTCGTTATATTTTATTACCATTTGATTATAGTTATCGACATCTTGTTTTAAAACTTCAAAAATTTTAGGGTATGATTCTTCATAATTACTACATTTTTCGTTAATTTCCTCATTTGGATAATAACTTTTACATAACTCTTTTAATTTTTGGTTTTTAGTTTGAATATTTTTAGCGGCATTTTCACATTCTTCTATTTTCTTCACAATTTTTGATGAATTTTTAGAAAGGGTTGCATAATAAATACTATCGTCCTTTAAAACTTCGGCTAATTCTTCGCGTTTTTCATTAAAAGCAGTAACATTTTGGGAAAAATTGTCATATTCAGTTTCTACATTACTCATTTTTTCTTTGGTTTCCTGTTGGTCTTTTTTTATTGATTGTTTCATAAAAAAGACAATGGCTACTATTCCAATTACTACAAAAACGCCAATGATTATTCCAACTTTTTTCATACTGCTCCACATCCTTATTTTATTTATTTTATACTATCATATTAGACATAATTCGTCAAGGTATGACCTTTTTAAGCCTTTTATTTAAAACGGTTAATTTTTAAAATTACCAATATTTTATCAAAAAGACTTTATTTAATCAATAAAGTCTAAATAATCGGTTCTAAATTACTATTGTTCATATAATTTTCTAAAAATCTTTTTCGCATCTGTTCATCGTAATATTGCGTATCTATAGATTCTTTTTCAACCTTATTTTTTATCAAAGTCGGTTTTAAAGTTAGTTTACTAGTAATAGAACCTCTACTAATAAAATTTATTACTGGTTGATTACAAAAATCATCTAACCATTTTATAACAGGATCTTCTAAACAATTTGTATCAACTATAATTTCAAATTCACCAATTACTTGTTTAGAAAGTGTTTTTCTATTTACCCTTTTTATCTCAAAATGATAGCCTATATTATCAAAGTTGCATTTCCTTTTAGTAAAAAAACCTAAAACATTTTGCTTTTTTATTTCTTTTAATATAGGAAGTAGTTTTTTTATAATGTGTTTATTGCTATCATTATAACAAATCGCATGCTTATCTACTTGCTCCATATCTATCCTCCTATTTAAATATTATACTTTTTTAAACCTATTGTCAATTTTTTACAGTAATTGACATAAATTGGCAAAATTATTGATAAATAAACATAATATTATTCCAATAAATGTCGGTATTAGGAATGATATAACCGCCCATTTCCAACTTCCCGTTTCTTTTTTGATTGTAAGTAAAGTAGTTGAACAAGGAAAATGAAACAAAACAAATATTAAAAAACACAGTGCTGTTTTTATAGTCCAACCATGACTTACTAAAAGAGATTTAACTGCTAATAAATTGGTAAATGATTCCATACTACCTCTTTGCATATAGTTCATAATTATTAAAGGTAAAACTATTTCATTAGCCGGTAATCCTAGTATAAAGGCTAAAATAATGACCCCATCTAACCCAAGTAATTTTCCAAATGGATCTAAAAAATTAGATAAGGTAGTTAATACGGTAACCCCACCAATTGTCGTATTGGCACAAAGCCAAATGATTAAACCAGCTGGTATAGCAATCATAACTGCTCGACCTAAAACAAATAAGGTACGATCAAAAATAGAACGAACAATAACTTTACCAATTTGTGGTTTCCGATAAGGTGGCAATTCTAAAGTAAATGATGTTGGGATTCCTTTTAATAAAGTTTTAGATAAAATATAAGATATTAAGAAAGTCATCAAAATACTGAGAACAATAAATAATGATAAATAAAAACTACTTAAAAATGAAGCGGATGTGCTGACTAAAAATAAACTAATTATAGCAATCAAAGTAGGAAATCTTCCATTGCATGGCATTAAACTATTTGTGATAATAGCAATTAACTTTTCCCTTGGTGAATCGATAATTCTAGCCCCAGTTACACCAGCAGCATTACATCCCAAACCTAGACACATCGTCAATGCTTGTTTTCCACAGGTCTGACATTTTTTAAAACATTTATCTAAGTTAAATGCTACTCTAGGTAAGTAACCTAAATCTTCTAAAATTGTAAATAGTGGAAAAAATATAGCCATTGGTGGAAGCATTACGGCAACAATCCAAGTAACTGTTCTATATATTCCATCATAGATTAAACTAGTAAGCCAAGGCGGAAAGAAAGTGTATTTTCTTAGTAATGCTTCTAAACTATTAAAGCAATGAAATAAAAAATCAGATGGAATATTAGCCCCTTTTATTGTTATCCATAAAATGGCTAATAACATAATAAACATAAGTGGTATTCCAGTCCAGGGATTAGTTAAATAATAATCTATCTTTAAATCTCTTTTTTTGTAATGTTTATTTTTATAAACAACTACATTTTTAGCAATTTTTTCAGCATTTAAAATTGTTGTTTTAGTAATATCTTCTATTATGTCTTCTTTAAACAAATTTTTATTATTTTTAATATATTCTATTTGATCAAATCGATTAGTAATTCCTTTATTTATTAAATCATTAAATAAATTATTTACATCATTTGAATATTCAATTTTATATATATTGTTATTTTTCCAACCTTCATTTTCTATTACTTTTTTTAAAGCACTCAATCCTTGTTTTTTCCTAGCCGCCATCGGTATAACTGGTACTCCCAATATTGCACTTAATTTATCAATATTTATCTCTATTTGTTTTTTTAAGGCTTCATCCATTAAATTGACACATACTATTACATTTGGTGTGATTTGTAATACTTGTAAAACCAAATTTAAATTTCGTTCTAAACAAGTAGCATCACAAACAACTACTGTAACATCAGGATTTTCTTTACATATAAATTCTTTAGCAATCTGTTCTTCTAAAGATTTTGTTTGTAAAGAATAGGTACCCGGCAAATCATATACTTCATATTTTTTACCATTATATTGATAAATTCCTAAAGCATTAGCAACTGTTTTACCAGCCCAATTCCCCGTATGTTGCTTCATATTGGTCAAAGCATTAAACACTGTACTTTTACCAACATTGGGATTACCGGCTAATGCTATTTTCATCATTGATCTTCCTTCCTTTTATTTGTAATGCATCCTCTTTTCGAATGGCTAAAACTGTTTGTTTTAATAAATAAGCCTTTGGATCTTTAAATGGACTAGTAAAAACACAAGTTATTTTGGATCCTGGTATCAGTCCCATATCTAAAAGTCTTTGTTTCATCTTAAAATCTAAATTTATATTTTCTACCAAAAGAGTATCATTTATTTTTAAATCATAAAGTGTTTGATACAAAATCCTACACCCCTTTTCTCATTTTATTATATGTTTGTATTTTAATTTGGGCATCAAAAAAACAGGTTTATTTAATATTGCAACTAAAACCTGTTTGTTCTTCTTTATTTTTTATATCTTCTAATAATTCATCACTTAAATCAATATTTAATCTAGAATCTTCTAATGAAATATTTTGTCCTTTTATTTTATCATAGTCATAAGTTGATTTAATTGTAACAGTATAATTGTTACTATCTTCAAAAAATTCATTTGTTATTCCATCTATATTAGGAAACATATTTTTTAAATTATTTATATTTTTTTCATATTCTTCTTTTAAGGAAAATACATATTTACTTTGCATTTCGGCTTTATATAAACCACTTTTTTGAGTATAATAAGTTTTTTGTAAAACAACGGATGCTTGATAGTCTGTTTGAGGATAATTTATTACACAAAATAATTGATGTTTATTACTTGTCGGTCCCGTTAAGCGATAAATTATAAATCCTAAAATAATTATAAATATCAAGGCAATGATAATTATAATTTTTTGCCACATTTTTCTTTGTTTAACTCTTTTCTTTTGTTGTTCCATCTTCTTTTCTGCTTCAACATCGACATATTTTTGATCTTTCATTTCTTCTAAAATAATATTTTTACTTCCTTGTTCTTCCATAATAGTGGTTCCAAAGGTTGATGGATTTTTCATTTTGCCAAAGCTCACTTTAGAAAATGAACTAGAATTTATATCTTCATTACTATAACTATATGTAGCATTCTCAACTTTAACGGGAACTCCTTCTCTTAAACCTTTACTTAATAAAGCATTCTTTTTTAAATTTTCGATTTCCTCGTGCTTTGGGACTTCATTTGGTTTCATTGTAAAATTGTTTTGATTTAGAGAAACATTGGGTTGACTATTGACATTATTATTTTTTACTTCTTGATATGAATCAACTGCCGATTTTTCTTGTCTTTTAGGTATCGGTTTTGGAGTAAAAGATTTATTAAAATTTTGTTTCATAATATCACCTTTAATATATATTAACACATATTATTTTTATCTTTCAACATTTTATCTTTTGAACAGTAAAAATTTCTTATAAGTATATTTTAAAATATAAATTAGTTGTTGATAATATTGTTATTAGTTTATATTATAATAACTAATTATCTAATTTTATTTTGATTATTCAAATTTACTAAAATTTCTTTTATATCTTCACTAGCAATTTCATATTCATGTCCGCCTGGATATTCTTTCAAAATTATGTTGTAATTTAATTCATTTATTATTTTCTTAGTTTTTTTCCATCTAGTTTCTATATCAGTTCCTAAGAATTTATACATTTGAATGGCTTCATCATTTTGTAATATATCTTTATAAAGACACGTACCATCTTCACTTTGTTTATAACAATCATTTTTAGTGTCTTGTATCCCCATAAAATAAAATTGAGGAACTGTCTTATATACTTGTATTTTAAAATCATTTATTTCTTCAGCATTTCCAATACCTACTGGCCATAATAGTTTCTCATTATTTAATTCATTTAATGGTAACGTTATAGTTCCATCTAATCCTCCAGCTATAACATATTTAACTATTTCTGGATGTAATAAAGTAAATCTATTAGCAAATTTAGCCGATGCGGAAAAGCCTGACATTATTACTTTATCATCAATGTTTAAATTATATTGTTTCAATAATGCTTTAGCATGCTCTATCATTTTAATAACTTGTCTATCACATCTATAAATTCCCAATTTTTTCAATATGTTTTCATCTTTTTTATTAAATATACTATTACTTGATAACATATGATTAAAAAAAGTTTTTCCATGATATCTTAATCTTGGAAATAAAGGATATAAAATTGGATAATTACTTGTTTGTTCATTTAATTTATATATTTGTTCTCTTAAAAATAATTTTTTTACATCATCAACGGCTTCTTGAATTTTAGTATTTCTATCTTCTTCTTTTAAAATTGGAGTTGAATTTATAGAATTTGAACCATTTACAATAATAGTTGAATTTTTATTAACTGAAAATGGGATAAATAATAAATATGGGTAATTAAATCCTAAATCAGGATTACTATCAACTGTAACTTTATAACCACCATTACTAATACAGTAACTATCACAATTATTTATAATATCAATTTTACAATTATTAGAAGTATTTTCTTTCATTTTTTCTCCTTTTAAAATTAAATTTTTTTAATCATATAATAAATCATATTTATTTAATTACTTTTTATCATTTATAACTTTTTTCATTGATTATGTTTATTGCTTCTTGTTTTTGTCTATCAAAATTATCAATATAATCTTCCATTTTATTTTCAATAAAATAATCTGGTTCAAAGATATTAGGCTTTAAATATTTATGATTATATTTATTATCCTTGAATTTTTTAAATTCTTCTTTAGTAGTTATTATGTGAACACCATCTTTTTTATCAAAATAAATATATTTAACTGATATAATTAAAACAAAATTATCAAAATGGTGGACATTTATATGTCCAAAAACATTAAAAGCAGTTCCTATTTTAGTTCCAACAAATTTACTTCCTATATTACTTAAATCCACTATAGCAAGACTTCCTGATGAAAATACTTTTCCATCAACCAAAGTAACAACTTTTTTTCCTTTTAAAAATTTTATTAAAGGCTTTATAATACGAGAATCTCCACCTGTATTTCCTCTTAAATCAATTATAAACTTATTTATATTATTATTTTTTGACAAAACTGATATTTTATCTATCAATTCTAGCATTTGATTATGATAATTCTCATGACATGAATTATAAACTATGTAAATAATATCATCTATTACTTCAAAATAATAATTTTGTTTTGGTTTACTTGGTCCTAGTGAATATTTTTCTTTTGTTTTTATTTTTTTATTTATTATATTATTATTTAATAATATTTTAAAATTAAAAATATCTACATTATTATCAATAGATGGTAATGTTTTTAGTATTTTATCATTATAAAAAATATTTTCAATACATGACGTTAGATATTCATCAGTTGAATAAACTACTACTTTTTTTATTTCTTGAATCAATTGTTTTATTTCTATATTATTTACTTCTAAAACTTGACCAAACAATATATCTTTATTTTCTTCATCAGTTCTAATTATGTATAATTTATTATTCAAATATCTAAATCTTAATGATAAAGATGATGTATTTTTTTCCCAAACTAATTTTGTATGTGAATCAAAACAGTCAAATATTTTTTTTATTATTAAGTTAAATACATAATATAAATCATAATCATCTTTAATTTTATATTTTTCTAAAATTTCTTTTATAAAAGTTTCTAAATCTTTTTTAGTTATATTGAAATACATATCTAAATGGTTTTCTTCTACTAGCTTTAACATTTCATTTAGTTTATCTATATACATATAATTCTCCTTGTTATAACAATATTAACATAATTTGTTATAACTATCAAAATAATTATAACAATTTAGTGTAAAAGATATCTATTAAGTTGCGAACAAAATTATCGGTATGATATAATCATTTTAAGATTTAAAGAAAGGAGATAATATGACAACAATAACCAAAAAAAATTTATCTAAATTTTTAGACTATTATCATGATTTGCATGATAGTTATATTACTAATATTAATTATGATATTAAAAATTCTAAAATAGAGTTATATATTCATGTAGTATGGTCTGGCGATCCTGTTCTAAAAGAAAATGGTTTTTATGAAACTAATCCTACTAAACTAAAAATTTGTTTAAATGATATTGAAACTTACAATATTAAAGAAATATTTAGTTGGGATTATATAACTAATATTTATATCAAATATATTAAACTTAACAATAACGAATTTATTTGTTTGGCAGACAATAAAGAAAATCCTTTAATTTATATTGTCAGTCGTAGTATGGAATATGAAGAAAAAGACTTGTGAAAGTATTTTTTATAGATATTATTTTAAAATTAAAGACTAACTTCTTATATGATAAACTTAATCTTGTTTTATCAAGTTAATTATTTTTATCTTTTAAAATAATATTTTTTAATTCCTTAATAAATATAGATTTTTTATAGAATGGACTTAAAATATAAACTTTATTTTTAGTCCTTGTTAGGGCGACATAAAAAAGTCTTCTTTCTTCTGCATATTGATATGTTTCATTATTTATATAATTTAAATATAATGGTTCTTTTATTTGTGATGGAAAACCTAATAATTCATTTTTCATATTTATTATAATGACATTGTCATATTCTAATCCTTTGGATTTATGAACTGTCATATATTTGGCTTGATAATTTTTATATTCAATTATTTCATTTTTTCTAATTATAATTTCTTTATCTTTTAATAAATTTATATCTTGATTATTACGTCCTAATATTAAAATTTTTCCTTTTAATTTTGGTAATAAATTTTTTATTGTTTGACTAATAGATATATAATATAAAAATATTATAGGTTTATCATCTTTTTTATTAGATTTTAAATTTTTTTTAATTTGATTGGGATTTTTTAAAATAAATTTAGTTGTATAATCTAATAATTTTTGACTATTACGATAAGTATTTACTAGATACATAATACTAGAATATGGAAAATACAATTTAAAGTTAGTGAATAAATCTATTCTGCTTCCAGAAAATCCATATATACTTTGCCAATCATCACCGACGGCTAATAATTTTGCTTTAGTTTGATTTATTATTGCTTTAATTAACTGATATCTTATAAAGGATATATCTTGATATTCATCTATAATAATATATTTATAATTTTTATATTTATGGTTTTTTATTAAGTTTGTTGCTTGGATAATCATCTCATTATAGTCAATCATATTTTTATCTTTTAATATTTTTTTATATTGTTGATAACATAATAAAGATAAATGATAAAACTTTTTTAAAAATATATTTTTTTCTTTATTTTTTAATTCAACTATTTTATCAATAGTATAATTATTACATATAATTACATTTAAAAAATGTAATATTTGTTTTTCATAAATAATATTTTCTTTTTTTAATTGTTGTTTAATAGTTGATTTAATTACTTGTAATAATAAATCATCGGCGGCAATTTTAACATTTTTATTAAAGTGTCTAATTATTTTTAATCCTAAACTATGAAAAGTAGAAATTTCAATTTTATCACTATAAATTAAAAGTTTTTCTTTTAATTGTTTAGCTGACTTTCTAGTAAATGATATACATAGTATTGCTTCAGGATCTATTTGTTTTTTTAAAAGTAAATATTTTATTTTACCTTGAATAGTTGTGGTTTTTCCACTACCCGCTCCCGCTATTAGTAATACTGCTTCTTCTTCTTTTAATATACATTTCTTTTGATAGTAATCTAAACTTATTTTATCTGATAGTTTAAATATTTCATCGTTGATATTATTTTTTATATATTGTCTATTGTGTTTTTCAATTTCTTTTTTGATTTTTAATTTATTATTCGATTTTTTTAAATATTTTTCCATTTCTAATTTTGATACATAATGATTTAATTGCATATTTTTATATTAAACTATTATTATTATTTAAGCAATTGTTTCGACAAAAAAAACCATTTTAATTGGTTTCATTTTGAATATTATAAACTATTTTCGCTTTAATTTTTTCTGGAAGAAAATGTCTAAAATGATATATCAATTGCATTTTAAATCCGGGAACAATAATCATTTTCTTTTGAAACATTTTTTTAATAGCGTATTTAGCTATTTCTTCACCGGATAAACTTGGCAACTTAAATGACACTTTGGCTACTTTATTAAATTCTGTATCTATTGGTCCTGGGCATAAAACAGATATGACTACATTGCTTTTTACTTGTTTAAGTTCTTCATGAATAGCCTCGGTTAATCTTAATACGTAGGCTTTAGAGGCATAATAACTAGCCATTAGTGGACCGGGGAAAAAAGCGGCTAAAGATGATACATTCAATATATAACCTCTATTTCGTTTAGTAAATTCCTGTAAAAAAAGTTTGGTTAAAACATGAACACCTTTTATATTAGTATCAATCATATCTAATTCTTTATCTAAAGAACTTTCAATGAAATCTTTAGATACTCCAAATCCAGCACAATTGACAAGTATTTCAATTTCTTCATCTTTAACTTGATTATATAAATCCATACAATTGTATGTTGATGATATATCCAAAGGTATTACTGTGACATCAGTCATCAATTCTTTTTTTAATTTTGCTAGTCTTGTTTTTCTTCTAGCCACTAAAATTAAATCATATCCTTGTTCACTAAGTTCTTTAGCAATTTCGGCCCCTAAACCCGAACTTGCTCCTGTTATCAATGCTTTCATAAAACCACCTAAATAAATTATACCTTAAAAAAAAAGAAAAATCAAACGTATGTTTTTCTTTTTTATTTTATTTTTATGTGGTGGATTTCTACTTTTTTACCCACCGATTGTTCTTCCATAGTTAAGAAACTTAATATAGTTCTTCTAACACGTCGTAATTTTTGTAATTCTTGATAGTTATTTGTATAAAATCCCTTTTCATCTTTTGCTTTGTACTGTTCTAATTCAGCTATTCTTTGGTTTGTTCGCAATAGTTCTTCTTGATAATTCATAAAAATCCCCCTTTCAAACGGGATATATGATATCACTTTTATATTGCTTTGTCAAGAACATATTTTTGGTTTTTTTGTCAAATTATTTGGTTTTTCGATTTAATTCATCAATAAATTTATCGTTGATATCTTCTTTAGATGGTAAATCACTTTCATCATATAAGTCTAAGTAAGTTATAACCCTATTTAATACTTCTTTTTGTTTAGCCTTAATATTTTTTTCAGTTATTTCTTCTTTTTGTAGTTTATCATCAGTATTTTTAGTAAACCAAATCATACCTATTTTGTTTAATAGCTCTATTTTCTCTAAAGATAGTTGTCCTGTTTTTCCTTTATATCTATTTCTTTGTCTGCTTATCCATGCTCCAAGTTTAACTTTACCATTTTCAGCATAATTGATTCCATCGTTAGTTTTAAAATCTTGAGATATTTTTAAATTCCCATAATGTTCATAATACTTTTTAGCTAGTTCATAATTTCTATTCCATTTGTCTTCTAATAAATCTTTTATAAATCCTATTTCTTCTAATTTTTTCTTTTTCTCTTCAGATAAATTTTCATAGTTGTACCTTTGATTATTTAGCCAAATTCCAAGTTTAACTTTACCATTTTCAGCATAATTGATTCCATCGTTAGTTTTAAAATCTTGAGATATTTTTAAATTCCCATAATATTCATAATACTTTTTAGCAAATTCATAATTTCTATTCCATTGTTCATCATTTAAATCTTTTATAAATCCTATTTCTTCTAATTTTTTCTTTTTCTCTTCAGATAAATTTTTATAGTTTTCCCTTTGAGATGATATCCATCTTCCTAGTTTAATTTCTCCATTTTCATCATGATTGATTCCATCGTTAGTTTTAAATTCTATACTAATATCTGAATTTCCATAATATTCATAGTATTTTTTCGCTAGTTCATATTTTCTATTCCATTGATTCTTATACAAATCTTCTATAAATCCTATTTCTTTTAATTTTGCCTTTTTCTCTTCAGATAAACTTTCATAGTTGTACCTTTGAGTAGAAAGCCAAATTCCAAGTTTAACTTCTCCATTTTCAGCATAATTGATTCCATCATTAGTTTTAAATTCTATGCGAATATCTGAATTTCCATAATATTCATAGTATTTTTTCGCTAATTCATAATTTCTATTCCATTTGTATTCAAGTAGATTTTTTATAAATCCTATTTCTTCTAATTTTTTCTTTTTCTCTTCAGATAAACTTTCATAGTTGCACCTTTGAATGGAAAGCCAAACTCCAAGTTTAATAAATCCGTTGGCATCTTCATTAATTCCATCACTAGTTTTAAATTTAAATGGTATTCCTAAATTTCCATAATGTTCATAATATTTTTTAGCCAATTCATAATAATCATCCCAAGTCATTTTTAAACGGTCAAACACATATTTTATTATTTGATATAAATCTTCATTAAGCATTTCAATATCGAAAGTGGCATCTTTAATATATATTTTTCTATTCTGATTATTTCCTTGTTTAACTATTTCTGATATCCTAGTTTTTAAATTATTTTCCAGTTCTTTAATAAAATCAATATTACCAACTAAATCTATTATAATAGGGGCTAATAATCTTTCAATCATTTCTTCCTTTTCAGTATTCTCTTTTATTTCAATACCCCTTTTTTTACATAGTAACTCTAACTCTTCTATACTTTTTAAAGCTAATTTATCATACTCTTTTTTAGTATCTCCTCTAACCGATAAAGCACGACCTAATTGTTCAAAAAAAACTATATCTGAATTAGTAGACCTACCCATTATGACCCCATCTAATCTTGGGGCATGTACTCCTTCATTATACTGATTTTTCGCAAACATAATTCTCAGTTTATTATCTACTTTTTTTCCATTTAAATCTAGGTCATTATAAAAGGCTTGTCTATTTTCTTTCCCTTCTTTTCCCATATCACTTGTTGTTATATAAAATTCAAAATCATTATCTGTTAAACCCATTTCATATAACCAATTTTTAGCTTCTTTGATTATATCTTCTATTTCATTTACCCCTTTTTCTGTTTTGACCGGGCAAAAATAGATATACTTCCCATCTTTTTTAATATTTTGTTTAAAAACATCTTTGATACTTAAAGCTTCATGGATTCTTTTTTTTATATCTTTTAATAATTTTGATAATTCTTGATAATCTTTAGAATTATGATCTAATTTTTCTAATCTATTTTCAATATATTCTTCTTTTTTTAATAAATGAACATAGGCACTTTTATAAATTGGTTTGGGTAAAATACCATCTATCAAAGCATCACATAAATCATATCTACTTACTACTTTATTGGAAAATATCTCATCTGTTTCTGTATCGGCCATATCTCTTTCATAACTTGTATTTCTATCTCTTACTGTATAAGCCGTTAAGCCAATTACTTTTATATTAGGATGAGTTTGAATAATTAAATCGACCATCTTTCCCCAAATGGGGGCACCTAAATGATGAAATTCATCTAATATCAAAATATCAATATCTAAATTTTTTATTTCTTCTAATGATAAATTAATTAAACTTTGATAAGTTCTAAAAGATAAATTAGGAAAATCTTTTTTTCTATCTAAATTAGGATTTTCTTCGATTACCTTTTCAATATGTTCAATTATACTATTTGTCGGTGCTAAGTATAATGCTTTTTTATTTTTATTATCATATAAATATTGTATAGCATTATAACTTTTTCCTGTTCCAGTCGCATGAACTATGGCAACAATATTATCTTTTTTTAAACCATCTTTTAATTTTTCATAAGATTTTATATTATGATCATATAAACCTACTACATTATAATTATTCATTATAATCAACCTTTTCTATATCAATAAATTCTTTGCCATTTATTACCTGTTTTATAATATTAACCTTATCATCTTTTAATATTTGAATATTATAATTATTCTGTTCTTCTTCTATTTTAATTATTTCATCATCTACTTGAACTTTAAAACCTATCTGATTACTTGAATATATATCTTCATTTTCTTTAACTGGTATATATACTTCTTTTACAATTCCTCTCTTTACTTCCATAACATCACCTATTATTATTTTATAATATTTTAAAAGAAAAAACAAATATATTATTTTTCTTTTATTTCTGATTCATATAATTTTTTATAAGAAGGACATCTTTTTAATAAATCATTGTGTGTACCTGTATCAACCACTTTTCCATTTTCCATAAAATATATTCTATCACAGTTAATTATGGTAGAAAAACGATGAGCAATAATCATTATTGTATATTCTCTTTTCAAATTATCAATAGCTCTTTGAATTTTGGCTTGAGTTTCATTATCTAAAGCACTAGTTGCTTCATCAAACAAAATTATTTCAGTTTTTTGAATAAACGCTCTCGCTATGGCTAGTCTTTGTCTTTGACCACCAGATAAAGTAACCCCGCCTTCTCCAACAATAGTATCATATTTATCAGGTAAACTATCGATAAAATCATCTAAACAAGCTAATTTACAAGCTTCTTTCATTTCTTTTTCAGTTAAATTATTTTTTACCAACTTTAAATTATCTTTAATACTCATATTAAAAATATAAGGATTTTGACCAATAATAGTTATATTACCCCGAATAGAGTCTTCGTCTAACTCGTTAATATCAACTCCATCAATAGTAATTAAACCTTGTTTTACTTCATACATTTTACATAACAAGCTAAATATAGTTGTTTTTCCTACTCCACTTTTTCCGACAAAACCAACAGTTTCATTGGCATTTACTTTAAAAGATAAATTATCAAGTACTTTTTTATTGTCGGTATAACCAAATGTCACATCTTTAAATTCAAAGTCTCCATTCACTTTACTTAAATGTTTAATTCCAAACTTTTCTTTTTTAAATTCTGTTTCGTCAAACATCGAAAAAACTCTTTTACTAGATAGATTAAAACTTTTTATATTTATCAATAATTCTCCTATTTTTTCCATTAAATTATTCATAATATTGCTTCTATAAGAAAATAAAACCATAGCTGTCGCTAAATTTATATTGTTTATTTTAACTAAAATAATAAGTATTATGATCAACATAAATTCCATTAAACTAGTAACAATTTCAATTAAAAGGTTGTAACTCATTTCTGTATTTCGCATATCATAAGTTTTATCCGATACAAAAGTAATACTTTTTTCTATTTCATCAATAAAAGATGATGATGCATTAAGCATTTTAATATCTCTTATACCTCTAACTAGTTCACCAGTCAAACCGATATTTTTTTCTTGTTGAACTCGTAATATTTTATCTTTTTTATTAACATTTTCTACTTTGTTTAAATGAAGATAAGTTATTATTAAAGAAGATACTAAATAAAACAAAAACAAAAATTTATTAATTATTAAAACCGCAATAAATATACCAATATTAGAAAGCAATCCACTCAAATTACCTACACCAATTGTAAAAATATGGGATAATTCATTACAGTCTTTATTTAGTCTTTCAATAAAAACACCTGATGAATTTTTATCAATATCTTTTATTTTTATTTTTAATATTTCTTTACTAACTGCTATTTGTAATTTTTTAAATGTTCCTCTAAAAAATATCTGAGTATTTTTTCTTATAGCCACTGATTTAATAGCATTTATAATAGAATATACTAAAATTACAATAGACACTATAATCAATTGTTCAAATAATCCTCCAGTTAAATAAGTAATTTGTTTAGCTGTAAAAATGGGATATATTACATCAACAATAACAAATATAAATGATAGTGTTGTAAAAATTATCATATTTAACTTAAACTCTTTACCATATTCATAGACTTTTTTTAAATTGTTTATTGTTTCTTTCATCTATATCACATCCTTTAAATTCTTTATTAAATTTTTTATCAATTTTTTTATTTCTGATTCTGTTACAATTATACTATTACAAGCTATTTGACAAGAAAGCCCATGAGTATAAAATCTGACATCACGATACAATTTCTTACTTTGACTTTTTGATATGTTATATTGTTTTGGTATTGATTCAATAGTTTCTATATTCCAATTGGATGTTAAAACTTCATCAATAGTTCGACTACCAGCTAAGTCACTCATAAATAAGGCTTTAAATATTTTGGGCTCTTTTAAAGCAAATAAAGCATAAGCATAACTAATTGTATATAAGTAATCATTTTTATCAACTATTTTATAAATAAAACCATCATAATAATCATGTAAATATTTTTTTAGTTGTTTTTTTAAACCTTCCATATTCCCAAAATTTTTAAATAATGGTTGCGTGGAACAACCAATATATTTGCATAAATCCCTAGCATTCATGGAATCAACACCATATTCTTTAATAAAATTGCTAGTTTGTTCTAATATAAATTCTTTATTAAATACAGTTTTTCTAGCCATAAAGTCTCCTTTAAATAACAATTGTTATTTAATTATACATATTTTTATATAATTTGTCAACAAAAAATAACAAAAGTTATTTATTTGTTATTTTTTATAAATCTCAATTAAGCATTCTCGATATAAGTTTTCACATACTATAGCTATTTGTTCTTTATTCATTTTTTCAAATCCTTACTATATAAATTTCGATAAAATGGACTAGTTTTTAATAATTCATCATGTGTTCCACTAGCTATTATTTTACCATCATCAACTACAAATATCTTATCACAGTCTATAACCGTTGACAATCTATGGGCAACTATTAAAATTGTATATTCACCTTTTAAATTATTAATGGCTTCTTGAATTTTAGATTGAGTTTCATTATCTAAAGCTGACGTAGCTTCATCAAATAAGATTATTTCGGTTTTCATAAGCAAAGCTCGAGCAATAGCTATTCTTTGCTTTTGTCCCCCAGATAAAATTATTCCATTTTCTCCCACTTTTGTTTCATACTTATCTGGTAAAGACATAATATAATCATCAATACATGCCAATTTACATACCTTTCTTATCTCCTCCATACTAGCA
Organism: uncultured Bacilli bacterium; assembly: GCA_947623815.1. Classification (GTDB taxonomy): domain Bacteria; phylum Bacillota_I; class Bacilli_A; order RF39; family UBA660; genus HGM10857. The sequence continues at coordinate 17,242 of CANQHO010000004.1, forward strand.
TCTTCTTTGGCTAGTAATAAATTATCTTTAATAGAAAAATTAAATATATATGGATCTTGTGTAATAATTGACATATTATCTCTTATAGTAGAACAAGTTAAATCATTTATATCATGACCATCTAATAAAATTTTTCCTTGTTTATTCTGATACATTTTAGTTATTAAACTGAAAATAGTTGTCTTACCGGCTCCACTTTTACCAACAAAAGCTACTCTTTCATTAGGATGAACTTCAAAATTCATATTTTTAATAACCATTTTATCATTATAACCAAATGTTACATTGACAAACCTTATATGTCCTTCTAATTTTTTTACTTCAACATTACCAAATTGTTCTTTTTTAAACTTATCACTTTGAATTATTTCATATATTCTATCAGCCGCCAAAGTAAATTTTTTATTATATTCCTTTATTTTGATTATTCCGTTTAATAAATTTCTAATTCTAGGTTGATAGTTATAAATTATCATAAAGGTTGGTATTGTAAGTAAAGATTTTTGATATAAATAACAACTTATTAAAATAAATATAATGTTAACAATAGTCCGAGCATTTTCTTCAATATAAGAATATATTCCATTGATTTTCATTATTCGAACTTGTTCTTTGGTTGCTTCGTCTATTTTATTAGCAGTTTGATTTAAAATATTTTTTTGAGCATTTAATACTTTTATATCTCTTATTCCTCTAACTAATTCACTAGTTAAACCGGTTTTTTCTTCTTCAATAATTTTTTGTTTTTTTCTAACCTTATACTGTTCTGATAATCTTTTTCTATTAATTAAATACATAGATATACAAGTAATTAGAGCATAACAAAATAAATATTTATTCAATAAAAATACTGTAAATAATACTCCTAAATTAGATATTACAATAGAAAGCCAATAAGTATATTCCATAAATAAACCAGATATATCTTGAGTATCTTTATTTAACCTATCAATAAATAATCCAGATGAATGTTTATCTATTTCTGATATTTCTAAATTTAATATTTCATTAGCTATTGATTTTTGAAAACTTGTTAAAGTTTTTTGGAAAATTTTTTGATAAAACAATCCTTTAAAAAAATATAAAATGTATAATATGATTTCCATAAAACAAACTAATAATGCAGAAAGAATTATTTGATCAATTACACCATTAGTAATATTGATTATTACTTTAGCCGACATTAATGGTAAAACAGCAGTTACTATAGCTTCAAATATACTAACTATTCCATACCAAATTAAATTTGTTTTAGATTTTTTTATGTACTTCCATGTTCTTTTAGCATTTAACAATAAGTTTGTTTTTTCTTTTTTTAACACACTACCACCCCTTTTTTTAAATATACATATATTCTACATTATTTAAGATAGAATACAAGCCTTGTTTTTTAAGGAAAAAAATGGTATAATATAGGTACAAAAAAATCACTGAATGTGACTTTTTATTTTTCTAATAACCAATCTATAATGTTTTTATGAATAATACCATTTTTAGAAAAATCAAATTTATCCATTGTTAAAACATATTTGGGATAATTATCATTTACTTTATCATAGACATCAAATTCTCTTTTTATAACTGTTTCATCAGTTAATATATACGCTACTTGAATATATATTTTTTCTTCAAATCTAGTAGCGATAAAATCTATTTCTTGATTATCAGTATTACCTATATTTACTTTATATCCTCTGGATATTAGTTCATTATAAACAATATTTTCTAAATAAGAACCTATTTGTTCTTTTTTCCCCTCATTTAAAATATTTGTAAAACCTAAATCAGTTAAGTAATATTTATATTTACCTGTTAAAATTCTTTTTCCTCTAATATCATATCTTTCGGCTTTTTCTATTAACATAGATTTAGTTATGTATTCAACATAATTATATATTGTTTCAATAGAAACACCTCGCGATTCACTTTCAAAATATTTACATATAGCCGTTGGAGAAAATGTTTGAGATGGAGTTGTTATTATATAGGTTACGATTCTATTTAACAGGTCTATATCTTTAACAGAAAATCTTTTAATAATGTCTTTAATAATAATAGAATCATAAACATCATTTAAATAAGTTTTTTTAGACCAATCATCTTCTTGCATAAACCGTTGGGGCATACCACCCCATTTAATATAATCTTCAAATTCTAATTCAATATCTTTTTTGTTTTTTAATTTTTTTAATTCTACTACTTCACTAAAAGTAAAAGGAGTTATTTTAAAACTAACATATCTTCCGGCAATATGAGTCGCTAAATCACCTGATAATAAATCACTATTAGAACCTGTTATAAATATAGAAGTATTTTTGGTAGCCCTAAAAGAATTAATTACTTTTTCCCAAGAAGTAACGTTTTGAATTTCATCAAAAAATAAGTAATATTTTTTTTGATCTTTTATTTTATCTTTCACATATTTATTTAATTTTTTAGGCTCTGTATATTCTTCAAAGTCAAAATCTTCAAAGTTTATATATATTATATGGTCTTCTTTTATTCCATTTTGTTTTAGTTCATCAATTATTTGAGTTAATATAACAGATTTTCCAGAACGTCTTATCCCTATAATAACTTTTATCAAATCTTGATTATAAAAAGGCCTTATTTGGTCTAAATATCTATGTCTAATTACCATTTTATCCCTCCTTTTGTTATTATTATATTATTTTTTATCATTTATGTCAATTTATTACTGTATGTAGTAATAAATTGCTTTTTTGTGTTGTTTTTTCTTTTTTAGTAAAATTTTTGATTATCTAAACATTCTTTAGTTTGTAAATAAATAGAAGGGGATTCATTTTTTTAAATTTATTATTTTCTTACCTTCTGTAATTTTTTTCATTAATTATATTTATGGATTCTTGTTTTTGTCTATCAAAATTATCAATATAATCTTCAATTGTATTTTCTATTAAATAATCTGGTTCAAAGATATTAGGTTCAAAATATTTATGATTAACTGCATTATTTTTAAACTTTTTAAAATCTTCTTTATTTTTTATACAATATAATGAATATTTATTATTTTCTTTCGGAAAACAGAAATATTTATTAGCTACACATAAAGTAAATTCATCATAAGGAAAAACCTTTATATTACCAAAAGCATTTAAATCGGTAGCTATTTTTGTTCCTACAAATTTACTTCCAATATTATATAAATCAACTATCGCAAACCTACCAGATGAAAATACTTTTTCATCTATTAAAGTTACTATTTTTTTATCTTTTAAAAACTCTATCAACGGTCTTATAATACGAGAGTCTCCACCACCATTCCCTCTTAAATCAATTATAAACTTATTTATATTATTTTCTTCGGCCAACTTTGATATTTTATCTACTAATTCTAACATTTGGTTTTGATAATTTTCACGACAAGATTTATACACAATATAAATAATATCATCTATTAATTCAAAATAATAATTCGGTTTAATATTTTTAGAAGTTAATAAATAATGTTCTTTTTGATTTAAAATTATATTTGTTTTTTTATTTCCTAATAATATTTCAAAATTAAAATCACGGATATTATTATCAATAGATGGCAATGATTTTATTATATTTGCTCTGTAAAATGAACCTTCAATATTACTACTCAAATATTCTTTAGTTGAATAAGCTGTTATTGCTTCTTTTTCTTTAATTAATTTTTTTATGTCTACATTGTTTATCTTTAAAACTTGTCCATACAAAAATTCTTGTTTTTCTTGATCTATTTCTGTTATATATAATTTATCATCTATATACTTAAAGCGTATAGGTAAAAATATTCCATCTTTCCAATATAACTGGGTATGAGAATCAAAACGACCAAATATTTTTTTTATTATTAAGTTAAATACATAATAAAAATCATAATCATCTTGGATTTTATATTTTTGTAAAACTTCTTTTATAAAAACTTCTAAATCTTTTTTAGATATATTGAAATACATATCTAAATGATTTTCTTCTACTAGTTTTAACATTTCTTTTAATTTATCTATATACATAATTCCTCCGATAATTCACTAGTAATATCATAAACTTACTATATACTAATATTGATACTTAAAATTTATCTTGTTTTTTTATTTTCTTTTAAATAATTTATTACCCCATTTATATTAAAAAATGTTATTTCATTATTTATTTGTTTGGTTTCATTAGAAATATCTACAAATTCATCATAAGTTAAATCCGGTTTTAACTGAAGAGCTAAAGCAAAGAACTCCGCTAATTTAGGTATACTCCAACTATATGTTGCTTGTCCACAATATAAATAATCATTTTTAGTTGTAACTAATGGAGTCATTTTTCCACCAGTTGAAATAGTCATGTGAGATGTTAATTCGTTTTCATTGACACTAAGTAATTGCCAATCAGAATAATAAAACTCTTTAGTATTTGAATCTTTATTTATACAAGTAAAATTTTCTCCAAATATTAAAGAATCGATAATGTAACATCCTTGAGATAATAATTTTTCTTTTATATCTTCAAATTCTTTATTTCCCCTATATAAAGAAGCCGAAATATTGATAATTTTGATATTAGCACCTTTTTTATTTTGGTTATATATATCCTTTAAGGCAACCATATCATCAGTTATTGTATTCTTACCTTGTCTTGTACCATAAAACCATAAATTAACTTTAGGTGCAACTCCTAAATTTTTACCGCATAATTGGGTTGCTACTGTAGCTCCATGAAAATGAACTGGACATTCATTATGACAATTTTTATAACTTACCAAACATTCTTTTATTTCATTTGGGACAGTTTCAAAGGCAAAATCTATTATAGCTACATTTACTCCTTCTCCATTTATTCCATCATTATGTAACTTTTGTAATTCTTCATCGACATGAAATATACTATCATTAAAGTGAAATGGATGCTTATCAGGAAAAATAGTTCTAGTTAAAAAAGGAACTTTTCTAATAATTTTATTACTAATATTATCTTAAAATTGACAATTTGTTAAATCGTCAAAACAAAAGCCCCAATTTATAAAATAGCTTTTTCTAATCAATAATTGTTGCTCTAACCAATTACCTGTAATTAAATTAGGTATTTCAGGTAAATCATTTTTAACAACTTCAACCCAATCTTCATATTTATTATATTTATTCATATTTTCATCATTCCTTATTTTTTATTATTAAACTCATAATATATTTTAGATAAATTTTTAAAATACATAACATACTCTACTAGCAATGTATCATCTAAGTATTCTTCTTTTATATCAATTTGTTTTCCACCAAATCTTTCGTAAAAATCTATATTTTTATTTCCTTTTAATACATTAAGTATCATATCTTGATAATTTAAGTTAATTAGTTCTTCAATTCCTTTTAAAAATAATTTTTTACCTAATCCTATTTTTTGATATTCTTTCAATACATATAAAGCATATATTTCCCCAACATTAGGATAATTATCATTGTTAGATTTACCATATGTAATAAATCCAACTACTTTATCATCAACAGTAGCAACAAATATATTGTTTTTTTCTTCAATAATTCTTTTCATATTAGGTACAACTTTATCAATTCTACTTAGTTTATCATTTAATATTTTACTAGGTATTAAATTTTTATATGTTGTTGCCCAAGTATAAGTATTAACAATCACTATATCTCTAGCATCCTTAACTTCTGCTTTTCTAACTACTATTTTCATATTTTTTCCTTTCGACTATTTTTACCAATTTATTATGTTTTAATATTAAATAAATATTCTAAGATTATTTCATTTTTAAATTATTTTCTTTTAAATACTCAATTATCGAATTAAATAAATTTATTTCAAAATCCTTGTCTTTTATGTCAATTCCAATACTCAAACAAATATCATAAACACTTTTATTATCATATTCACCTATATGATTATTTAAATAAACAATATCTTCAAATTTAGAATATTTACGAGCTAAAAATACAAGAAATGTCCCTAAAATATAACGATAGTCTGATGAAATAAAAGGCTCACATAATATTTTTCCTAAAGATTGAGGCTCTTCTTTTACTTCTAATTCCCTCATTTTCTCTATACTACTGAAAACTCTATAATTTTCTTGACATTCACGTTCAAAAACTTCTGGTTTAATATCTATAATATATTGTCTTAAAAAATGAATGGTGTTTTCATCTATACTTCCAAATTTAATGAAGGCTAATAAAACGATTTCATAATTAAAAAATTGTATTGATGACTCTTTAATATTTTTAATTCTACTAAAATAATCAATTTCTTTTTTATTTATTCCTTTAGATAATAAATAATCCGTAGCATAAAATTCAAAATAAATAGATAAAAATTCTGTAAAAAGATAAACATTTTCCGTTCTTTTTTTAGTATTTGTATAATGAATAAATTCGTGAACTAAATTAATCACATCATTATAATTAAATTCTCTATTTACATTAATTAGTTGTCTTACTAGTTTTCCATTTTTTATCTCTGTATTACAATGAGAATCTTTGTATTCATTGTCATAGCTAAAATCCAACTCCCCAGTTTTAATCAAATTATCAAAATCTTTAAGATAATTAGAATCAATAGTTTCTATAATTTCTCTAGTTAATAGATAAATATCTTCAAATGTCAATTTATTCTGAACTACTTCTATATCTAAAGAATCATAATACTTATTCATAAATTGTAAAAAATCATCATTTAAAATACGTATCTCATTTATATTATCTAATAAAAATGAATCTTCTTTTTGTAAGTAATTACAAATATCATTTAAATAAACATTTAATTTTTCATATTTTTCCTTCATTGCTTACACCTCAATTAAAGTTTGTTTTATATATTATTTTCTTATGTCTTGATTCTTTAGTATTATTTTATATTGAAAATATTGATTAAGATTTGGCATGTTTTATATTTTAGCACATTTTCTATTAAATCACATTTTATTTTCCTTTTTACTCCTATCAAAACAATTTAAAGTATTAAAAAAATTATCATATAATTCCATATTATTTATTTCAATTCCTACAATATTTAATATTTTAGATATTTCAACTCTCTCATTTTCTTTTAACATTTTTTCTAACAACTTAATATCAATTTCTTTATTTATGAATTTATTTGCTAATAATATTGCAATTATAAAACCTATTGCATAGTTTATATCATAATAATCGTTAAAAATAAAATTTATATGTTTTTCAAAATCTATATCAAAATCTTTTAATAAATCTATATTTATTACATTGTAATTTTGATGAACAAAATACTCTAATTTTAAAGAATTTATAGCATCAATAAAAAAATTATTAAATAATGAATTAAATACATTAGTTTTTTCTACATCATCTATTTCATTTAGTAAAATAATTTCATTAAACATAGAAAACATTTCACTTATAAATTGGTTAGGGCTATAATCTATCAAATTATTATCGCTAGCAATTATATAATGATAAGCATGGGATATTTCATGAAACAATCTATCTACACTTTCTAAATCATTATTAAAATTTATAAAAATTGCTGGCTCCTTCTTATAAGAATTTAAAACAAAACTTTTACTATTTAAAATAATATTGTTACATAGTTTTTCTATAATGTTTTTATTCAAATATTTATCTGAAATATTTTGAATAATTTTAAATGTTTCATTTAATGAATAATATTTTTTAACTACATCATCTTTTATTTTAATTTTTTCAATATCTAAATTGATTAAATAAATAAAAATATCTTTACTTATTCCTAATTCATTTATTTTATAATCTAAAAATGATGAATACCCCAAAATATGGGCCATTTGTTCTTTAAGTTCAACATACTTTTTTAAATACCCTATTTTATCATTAAGATTCATTTCATTTTTAAACACACTATTAAATATTTCTTCACTTTTTTGATATAAAATTTCATATTCATTAGTTTTATTACTATTTTTTATTGCATCCTCAATATATATTTTGTAATGTTTATCAATATCATTTATATCTATTTTAGTTAATAAATTAATAATAATATTAGTTTGTTTTAATTCAAACATACTATATAAATCGATAATTTTTTTAGTCTTAGTATTTTCTTTTTTTAAAATAGTTGCTTCAATATTATAATACTTATCATAAATATTTATATAATAATATATTGTAGCCAACTTATCTATTATATTTACATCATCTTTATTTTCTATTTTTTCTATTTCATTTTTTAATTCATCATAACTTTTTAAATCTTTTTCATATGATTTTAATATATTCATAATTATACCACCTTATCATGAATAATATCTTAATTTTAAATATTTTTTTATATCATTCTTCTAAAAATTTCATTATCCATTTTGTTGTTACTTTATATTCTCTAACTTATTAAAAATATTTTTTTTAACTTTTTTCATAATTATAAATTCTACTATTGGAACTGCCAAACATAAACTACCTATAAATAATAAAATTCCCCAACTAGAATCTATAACATATTGTTCTGGATTATCAGGATTATATTTTAATGATTTTTGTTTTTCAAAATTATTGCTTAATTCATCAGGAATAGCTTGATATGTTTTTCCATTTACAGAATATTCATAAATAGCCTCACATACACCATCTTGACAGTTTCTTTGATCAACCAATACAGCATTTGTCTTTAAATATCCTTTTGTTTTATTACTATTTAATATTATGTTATAACCACTAACAGATACAAATATTGTACCGACAAGCAAAAAAGGAACAGCACAAAATATAAAAATTATTTTTATTATCATAAAAACTTTCTTTATATTTTTTTTCAAATCTATCTGTTTAAAATTTAAACTATTTTCATTAAAAAAATTGGAATTATTATTTTCTACATTTTTATCATTTTCCATAATAACCTCACTTTATATAATTAATTTTACTTAGCACTAACAATATTGTAAGTATAACATATAAAAATGAAAAATAATCCTTGCCAATACTATTTTCTTCCCCAGTTTCACTTACATTTATTTTTTTCTCAATATTTAATACTATTGTACTTGATAATAAAAAAATATATGGATTATGAGGCATTAACAATGAAAATATAATTACTAAAAAATCAATATCTTTATAATTAAAAAGTATTAAATAAAAATATATAAAAGTAACAATAATATTTTTAAATATATTTTTTTTATTATGATTATTAAAATGCAATTTTATTATTTTTTTTATGCTTTTTATTATATATATAAATACTAATAAAAATTGTATCAAAAATATCAAAAAAACATAATGAAGACCATTTGGACCAGAAAAAAATTTAGAAATAAAATCAACATTTGAAATACAAAAAATTAGTAAAAAATACGTAATCAAAAAAGTAATTATTGAATACACCCAAGTTGTTCTTAATAATTCACCTAAACTTTTAATATCATTATTGTTTATATTTTTGGGATTTTTCATATTTTTTTCACATTCTGAACAAATATTTTTATCATTATCAATATTTTTACCACAAATATTACAACGCATAATTTCACTCCTTATTTTAATAATTATACCATAAAAATAAATATAATATGGTATAATTACTTTAATGGAGGTAATTTTATTGTTTTATTTAAAACTTATTGATAAATGTATTGGTAAAAAAGAATACGAAATGTATCAAGATATTCCAAAACATTCAGTTGGATATGACAATGATTTATATAAAGTAAGTTATAATGAATATTTAGAAAAAATGAATTATTATGTTCAAAACTTAACAAAATCATTTGACGATAAATTTCAATGTCAAACCAATAGATACATTTTTTATGTCGATGATACCCCAGTTGGAGAAGTCGGTATAAGACTAGTAAAAAATGATTTTTATTTAAAAGGCGGTTCTCAAATATTTTATGTCATTAGAAAATCTTATCGTAATAAAAAATTAGGCTATGTTTTAATTGATTTAATTATAAAAGAATGTCAAAAATTAGGTTTTACGGAAATACTTGCTAATTGTGATACTAATAATATCGGGTCAAATAAAATGTTAGCAAAACATGGTAAAATAATAAAAACTTATTCAAGAAATGATGGGGGAACTAGTAATAGATATAAAATTATAATAAAATGAATAATTAAAATTTAAAAGCTCACTTATATGAGTTTTTTTATATTCCAACAAAAAAATGCTTAAAACTAAGCATCTTCTTCCACAACTTCTAAAATTACCATTAAAGCATCATCACCACGACGTTCTGATAATTTTAGAATTCTTGTATATCCACCATTACGTTTTGCATAACGAGGAGCTAATACATCAAACACTTTTTTAGTTGCTTCCTTATCATTTTGTAAGAATGCCAAAACTTTTCTTCTTGAAACTAAAGAACCATTTTTACCATACGTAATCATTTTATCAAAAAACTTACGTACTTCTTTAGCTCTAGTCTCAGTTGTTTCAATTCTTTCGTTCATGATTAAGTCTTTAGTTAAATTAGCTAACATACTTCTTCTATGTTTGTTATCACGACCTAATTTTCTATATGCCATAATTACCTCCTTTATTAGTCATCTTCCCGGAATTTAAGTCCCATATCTTTAATTTTGTCAATAACTTCTTTTAAAGATTTCTTACCTAAATTACGAATTTTCATCATTTCTAACTCTGATTTTTCTGTCAAATCTCCAAGAGTGTTAATACCTGCTCTTTTTAAACAATTATATGCTCTAACCGAGAAATCTAAATCATCAATAGATGTTTCTAATTTCTTAAGTTTGCTATCTTCTTGTTTAGCAGTCATAATTCCAGTCATATCAGCAATTGCACTTAGTTCAGTTAAAATATTAAAGTGTTCCATTAAAATTTTAGCACCTAAAGCCAAGGCTTCTTCTGGTCTAATTGAACCATTAGTTTTAACATGCATAATTAACTTATCATAGTTATTATTTTGCCCAACCCGAGCATCTTCTACATCATAACTAACCCGTTCAATAGGTGAATAAATAGCATCAATTGGAATATACCCAACTGGAGCATCTTCTAAAAACTTTTTATTTTCATTTGATTGTACGTATCCACGTCCATTAGCAACCATCATTTCCATTTCAAGTTTTCCACCTTTGGCAATAGTTGCAATAACTTGATCTGGATTTAAAATTTCCACATCAGAATCTGCTTCAATATCAGCAGCTGTAACAACTTTTTCTTCAGAAACAGAAAGATGGATAGTTTTAACACTTTCAGAATTGTTCTTTAAAACAACATTTTTTAAATTAAGAATAATAGCAGTTACATCTTCAACAACACCGTCAATTGTTTGAAACTCATGCATTACTCCTTCAATTTTTACAGCAACTATTGAACTTCCAGGCATACTTGATAATAAAACTCTTCTTAAAGCATTACCTAAAGTTCTACCAAAACCTCTTTCTAAAGGTTCTAATTCAAATTCTCCATAATTATTATTTTCTATATAATTAGTTATTTTATATATTGGTTTATCAAAATTCAACATGATTTTCCACTCCTTTTCTTTTATCCACGTGGACGTTTTGGTGGACGGCATCCGTTATGTGGTACTGGAGTAACATCAGTAATAGATGTAACCTCCAAATTTGCAGTTTGTAGAGATCTAATAGCTGTTTCTCTACCTGAACCAAGTCCTCTAACATAGACAGACACTTTTCTCATTCCCATATCATACGCAGCACGACCTGCTGCTTCTGCCGCCATACCAGCAGCATATGGAGTTGATTTTTTACTTCCTTTAAATCCTAATGTTCCAGCTGAGGCCCAACTAATAACATTACCATCATTATCACTTAAAGTTACTATTGTATTATTAAATGTTGAATGAATGTATGCTTTACCTTCTGGCACATTCTTTTTAACTTTACGTTTTCTTGGTTTATAAGCCATAATTAACCTCCTTTAACTATTTCTTCTTATTAGCTACGGTTTTCCCTTTTCCGCCTCTACGTGTTCTTGCATTACGGTTTGTTCTTTGTCCACGAACAGGAAGACCTTTTCTATGACGAGAACCACGATAATCGTTTATTTCCATATGAGTTTTTATATTCATATTTACTTCACGACGTAAATCACCTTCTGTAGTATATTTATCTACTTGTTCACGAATTCTAGCTTGTTCCTCGTTAGTTAAATCTTTTGCTTTTTTGTTTTTATCAACATCAGCATCTTTTAAGATTTTATTAGATAAACTTCTTCCAATACCATAAATATATGTTAGGGCAATTTCAGCTCTTTTATTATCTGGTAATTCAATTCCTTTAATACGTGCCATAAAACACCTCCTTAACCTTGTACTTGTTTATGTTTTGGATTTTCACAAATTACTCTTTTTTTCCCTTTACGTGTAATTACTTTACATTTATCACACATAGGTTTCACTGACGATCTTACTTTCATATTATCCCTCCTATTTAGTTCACATATTTAATTACTGTAAACCTGGTAAAATACGTGGTTCTATCGCATTTTACCAGAAATGTGAACGATTACAGAATTACAATTTTCTCCATATAATACGTCCTTTAGTTAAATCATATTCTGATAATTCCAAAGTAACTGTATCTCCCGGTAATATTTGAATATAGTTCATTCTTATTTTTCCAGAGCGATGCGCTTGAACAATATGACCACCGGCAATTTCTACTTTGAATTGTCCGCCTGGAATAACTTCTAAAACTTTTCCTTCTATTTCAATTGAATTAGAACTTTTTGTACCAACTGTTTTCTTTGGGTTGGTTTTTTTATTTTGAAATTGTTTTTTTGCCATTTAATCACCTCTTTGTCAATATGGTATACCCGTCTTTGGTAACCAAAACTGTATGTTCAAAGTGAGCCGATGGTTTATTATCTTCTGTTACAATAGTCCAATCATCATCCAATTCAGCGACATAACGTTTACCTGATGTTAACATCGGTTCTACAGCAATGGTCATTCCGGCTTTTAAAATGGGACCGGTCTTTTCTTTTCCATAATTTGGTACATCGGGATCTTCATGAACTTGATTACCAATTCCGTGTCCTACTAATTCTCTTACTACCCCTAAATGATGTTCTTTCGCATATTTTTCAATAGCGTGACTAACATCACCTAAGTGGACACCATCTTTAATAACAGATAATCCTTCATATAATGCTGCTTCTGTATATTGTAATAAATATTCTTTTTCTTTATTTATTTTACCAACAGCATAAGTCCAAGCAGAATCTCCATGATAGCCTTTATAACAAGCCCCAATATCCAAAGTAATGATATCTCCTTCTTTTAATTTTCTATTACTTGGTATTCCATGAACAACTTCTTCATTTATCGATGTACAAATTGCTCCAGGAAAACCATATAAATGGTAAAAAGAAGGAGTTGCTTCATGACTAACAATATAATCATAAGCTAATTGTTCTATTTTTTTTGTTGTAATACCTGGTTTAATGTATTTCTTTAAATAATTATGGGTGTCTCCAACTATTTTTCCAGCTTTTTTCATAAGTTCTATTTCATAGTCAGATTTTATTGAAATCATATTTCCTCCAATATTTTACTTATTTGAGTAAATGTTTCTTGTTTATCGATGTTTTCTACTTCTTCTAATAATCCTTTATCCTCATAATATTTAATTAGTGGCAAAGTATCATTTAAATAAGTATCATAACGTTTTAAAAATACTTCTTCGGTATCATCATCTCTTCTGATCAATTCATTTTGACAATTATCACAAATATTTTCATTTTTAGGTTTATTAAAGTAAATATTATATACTTTTTTACAATTTGGACAAACTCTTCTACCAATTGTTCTTTTTAAAGATATATCTTTAGAAACTGTTATATAAAGAACTTTATCAATTTTTTGATTTAAATTTGATAGAATTTTTTCTAATTCAACTGCTTGTGTAATAGTTCTTGGAAATCCATCAAAAATATATCCTTTTTCATTTCCACTACTTAATTCTTCTTTTACTAAAGATATTATATAGTCATCACTAATTAACTGACCACTATTCATTTTTTCTTTTAACTGTTTTGCTTCGTCATCATCTTTTTTTAAAACGGCTCTTAATAAATCTCCTGTTGATAGTTGTTTTAAACCATACTTTTCAACTAACAATTCAGCCATAGTTCCTTTTCCCGCTGCCGGCGGAGCTAAAAGTATAATATTCATCTATGATTGTCTCCGTCTTCTAGTTCTTTGTTTTTTAAAACTACGAGATATTAATTCACTTTCTAATTGCTTATATGCTTCAAGTGAAACACCAACAACAATTAAAAGTCCGGTTCCACCTATACTGATTTGAGTCGAAAGATTTGATACGGCTTCAAATACAATTGGAATTCCCGCTATAATAGCAAGTGATAAAGCACCGACTGTTGTGATATTGGTAATTACTTTTTTTAAATAAGTTGAAGTTTCTTTACCTGGTCTAATTCCGGGTATAAAACCACCATTTTTATTTAAAGTATCAGATATTTCTTCTGGCTTTAATTGCATATAGGCATAGAAGTATGCAAAGACAAATATAGCAATCATATAAATAATGAATCCAGTTAATGATGTTGTTACTAAATATTTATTGACAAATAATCCTAAACCACTATTTTTACTAAATACTTTTGCTATAAGCGAAGGTATTGATAGTAACATAGAAGCAAAGATTACCGGCATTACTCCACCAACATTTAGTTTAAATGGAATATAACTTTGTTGTTTACCATAGGCATTAGTAGATTTATTAGCATATTGAATAGGTATTCTTCTTTCACTTGTTTCAACAAATACTACACCTATTAAGATGGCTAAATAAAGTAATACAAATAACGCAAATTTAGTTATTCCTAAGGCCATTGCTTGAGTACTAGCGGTTGTAAATAATTCATTCCATAAACCAACAAACATAGTTGGAATACTAGCTATTATACCGGCCATGATGAGTAAAGATACACCATTACCAATTCCTTTTCTAGTAATTTGATCTCCCATCCATAAGCAAAGGGCAGTACCGGCTGTCAATATTGTAGCATAAGTTAAATGATCAACTAATTGCCCACCTTTGACAAAAGCATATGAATATATAAGACCTTGAATAAATGCCATTATAATTCCTAAATATCTAGTAATTCTATTTATTTTATCTCGACCTGTTTGTCCTTGTTTAGCAAGTTCTGAAAAATAAGGGACAATATCCCATTGTAATATTGATGTGATAATTGAGGCACTAATGTAAGGTGACACTCCTAATGCAAAGATGGAAAATTGTGATAAAGCTCCTCCACCCATAACATTTAAAAGTTCTAGAAACCCTAAACTACTAGTGTCAACTGAATCTTTTACCCCAGGAACGACAATTGTTGTTCCTAATTTAAAGATAAAAAGCATAAAGAATGTAAAATATATTCTTCTTCTTAAATCTTTATTTTGAGGAGTAAATATTTGCTTTAATGTGGCAAACATTTTAAATCACCTCTGCTTTTCCACCTAATTTTTCTATTTGTTCTTTAGCTGTTTCTGAGAAACAGTGAGCTTTTACAGTCAATTTTTTTTCTAGTTTTCCATTACCTAGTACTTTAACTCCCGCAAGTTGTTTTTTTAAAACACCCATTTCTTTTAATATCTCTGGAGTAACAACTGCTCCATCTTCAAATTTATTTAAATCGCTTAAGTTAAGTACTGCATATTCTTTTTTAAATAAGGCGTTAGAAAATCCTCTTTTTCCAATACGACGGAATAATGGAGTTTGACCACCTTCAAAGCCTACTCTAACTCCTCCACCGCTTCTAGAGTTTTGTCCTTTGTATCCACGTCCGGCAGTTTTACCTTGTCCACTACCAATTCCTTGCCCTTTTCTCTTTTTGGAATGGGTTGCTCCTTCTGGAGTTTTAATCGTATGTAATTTCATATTAGATTTCCTCCACTTTCTTACCACGAAGTCTAGCAACTTCTTCTTTGGTTTTTTGTACTTTTAAAGCTTTTAATGTTGCATACGCTACATTGATTTTAGTGTTTGAACCTAATGATTTAGATAAAATATCTTTGACACCGGCTAATTCAAGTACATAACGTACTGCACCACCAGCCTTTATTCCAGTACCTTTTGAAGCTGGTTTTAATACAACACGACTAGCGCTTTGAATACCAATTGCTTCATGAGGTATGGTTCTTTCATCAACAAGTGCAACTTTAACAATATTTTTTGTGGCTGCTTCGCTGGCTTTTCTAATAGCGTCTGGTACTTCATTGGCTTTACCTGTACCAATTCCTACTTTACCTTTTCTATCTCCTACAACAACAGTTGCCGCAAAACGGAAGTTACGTCCACCTTTCGTTACTTTAGTTACTCTTTTGATGTCAATTACTTCTTCATCATAAAGTTTAACTTTTTTAGGACGTGGATCTCTTTTGCGATTACCTCTTGGTTTTCTTTTAGGAGATGCTTCAGTTTCTTTTACTTTCTTTGTTTCTTCCACGCAATTTCCTCCTTTTAGAATTCTAATCCGTTTTCGCGTGCAGCTTCAGCTAAAGCTTTTACACGTCCATGATATAGATATCCACCTCTATCGAAAACGACTTTACTAATATTATCTTTTTTTGCTCTAGTTGCTAATAAAGCACCAACTTTTTTAGCAGCTTCGACATTTCCACCATTTTCTAGTTTTAATTCTTTATCAATTGATGAAGCACTAACAAGTGTTACGCCTTTTTCATCATCAATAATTTGAGCAAAAATGTTTCCATTGGATCTAAACACACTTAGTCTTGGAACATTAGTTGTTCCACTTATTTTTTCCCGTACTCTTTTGTGTCTAGCTTGACGTACATCATTACGAGCTACTTTTTTTATCATAAGTATTTCTCTCCTTTACTAAACATTATGCCGCTTTTTTACCGACTTTACGATTTATGTGTTCATCGGCATAACGAATTCCTTTTCCTTTGTAAGGTTCTGGTCTTCTTATATCTCTTATTTCAGCAGCAAATTTTCCAACTAATGCTTTATCGATACCTCTAATAAATAATTCAGTATTGCTTGGAGCTTCTAAAGTTATTCCTTTTGGTGCTTCAACAATAACTGGATGAGAATATCCGGCATTTACTGTTAGTTTACTTCCGGAAACTTGGAAACGATAACCAACACCTACTATTTCTAATTTCTTTTCAAATCCTTTTGTGACACCATCGATCATGTTTTTTATTAGTGCATTAGCAGTTCCATGAAATTTTTTATAAGTGTCATCTTTTCTGTTAACAACTATTTGATTATCTTGTTGTTCAACAGTTATGTTTTCATTGATAATTGTAGAAAGTTCTCCTTTAGGACCAACTACTTTCACACAATTACCGTCGATAGTTACTTGTACACCTTCAGGTATATCTAATTTTCTTAAACCAATTCGACTCATAGTTTATCCTCACTTTCTACCAAATGTAAGCTAAAACTTCTCCACCTAATGATTGTTTTCTTGCTTCTTTATCAGTCATCAATCCTTTTGATGTTGATATAATGGCAATTCCTAAACCATTTAATACAGTTGGGATTTCTTCGGTTTTAGCATAGACACGTAATCCTGGTTTTGAAATTCTTTTTAATCCAGAGATGATACGTTCTTTTGTATCGCTGTATTTTAATGTTAGTACTAGGATACTTTGAACATTACTTTTTTTTACTTTGTAATCAGCAATAAATCCTTCGTTTTTTAAAATAGCAGCAATTCCTTCTTTCATTTTTGAAGTTGGCATTTCAACTTCTTTATACTTCATTTGATTCGCATTACGAATTCTTGTAAGCATATCTGCGATTGGATCTGTCATCTAATCCCTCCTTCTTACCAACTAGATTTTTTCATTCCAGGGATTTGTCCTTTATACGCTAATTCTCTAAAGCAAATACGACAAATTCCATATTTTTTAAGAACAGCATGTGGTCTTCCGCAACGAGAACATCTAGTATATTCACGCACTTTAAACTTTGCTTTTCTTTTTTGTTTTTCTTTTAAGCTTTTCTTAGCCATATTTTCCTCCTAATCTTACTTTTTAAAAGGCATTCCAAACCCTTTTAAAAGAGCAAGTGCTTCTTCATTTGTTTTTGCTGTTGTAACAAAAACAATATCCATACCACGTAATTTTACAACATCATCATAGTTTATTTCTGTAAAAATTAGTTGTTCTGTTAAACCTAAAGTATAGTTTCCTCTTCCATCAAATGACTTTGGAGAAATTCCTCTAAAGTCTCTAACCCGAGGAAGTGTAATACTAATTAGTTTATCTAAAAAGTTATACATATTTTCTCCTCTTAGAGTAACTTTACAACCAATTCCTTGTCCGGCTCTAATTTTAAAACCAGCGATTGATTTTTTTGATTTTGTAATAATTGGTTTTTGTCCAGTTATTGCTTCTAAATCACGAGCAGCGGCTTCAAGTAATTTTGAATTACTTGCTCCATCTCCTACTCCAATGTTGACAACTATTTTTTCTAATTTTGGTGCTTCCATTACGTTTTTATAAGCAAATTGTTCTTTTAAACTAGGTACAATCTCTTCTATATATTTTGCTTTTAGGCGGTTCATCATTTCCCTCCTTCCAAATTAGTCAAGGTTTTCGCCTGACTTTTTAGAAATTCTAATTTTTTTACCTTTTTTATCTACTGTATGTCCAATTCTGGTTCTTTTCTTTGTTTTTGGGTCAATCATCATTACATTAGATACATGGATAGAAGCTTCTATTTCTTCGATACTTCCGGCTGTTTGTCCATTGCCTTTAACATGTTTTTTTACTATGTTAATTCCTTCGACAACAACTCTATCATTTTTACGATCAACAGTTAAAATTTTACCTTCTTTTCCTTTATCTTTTCCAGCAATGACAACAACTTTATCTCCAACTTTAAAGTTCATGTCTTATCCTCCTTGGTTATAAAACTTCTTTAGCAAGTGATACAATTTTCATAAATTCTTTATCTCTTAATTCACGTGCTACTGGTCCAAAAATACGAGTTCCAACTGGGGTTTTATCATCTTTAATTAAAACACAAGCATTATCATCAAATTTGATATATGAACCATCTTCTCTTCTTAGACCAAATTTACTTCTAACTATAACAGCCTTTGCCACTTTCCCTTTTTTAATAGTTCCGTTAGGTAAGGCTTTTTTTACAGTTACGGTAACAATATCACCAATATTACCAGTTTTTACTTTGCTTCCACCTAGAACACGAATAATTGATACTTCTTTAGCTCCAGAATTGTCAGCAACTTTTAAACGGCTTTCTTGTTGTACCATATTTATCCTCCTTTACAATTATAAGATAATTGCTTTCTCTACGATTTCTACTAAACGGAAATGTTTTGTGCGAGATAGCGGTCTTGTTTCAACGATACGTACTATATCTCCAACTTTTGCTTCATTTTTTTCATCATGAGCAGCATATTTTTTTGAATATTTTTTTCTTTTACCATATAATGGATCTTTTTTATATGTTTCAACTAAAACTGTAATAGTTTTATCTGTTTTGTCACTTACGACTTTTCCTACTAATTCACGTTTTGATTCCATTATTTAACTTCCTCCTTACGTTCGTTTAACACCGTTTTCATACGGGCAACAAACTTTCTTAATTCTTTAATTCTAGAAGGCTTTTCAAGATTACCAGCAGAATTTTGGAAACGTAAATTAAATAGTTCTTTTTCAGTTTCTTCTATTTTGGCTACGATTTCTTCATTAGATAAGTTTCTAATTTCTTCCATCTTCACGTTTCTCACCGCTTTCTTTTTTTACAAATTTACAACGAATTGGCAATTTATGCATTGCTAAACGTAATGCTTCTCTTGCTACTTCTTCATCAACTCCAGCTATTTCAAACATTATTTTTCCTTGTTTTACAACAGCTACCCATTGTTCTGGTTGACCTTTACCTTTACCCATACGAGTTTCCAAAGGTATTTTAGTTAATGATAAGTGTGGGAAAATATTTATCCAAATTTTTCCTCCACGTTTCATATAACGGTTCATAGCTACACGAGCTGCTTCAATTTGTTGTTGCGTTATCCAAGCACCTTCTAATGCCATCAAACCGTAATCACCAAAATGTAATTCTGTATTACCTTTAGCTTTTCCTTCATAAGGTATTCTATGAGGTTTACGGTATTTAGTTTTTTTTGGTATTAGTGCCATTTTCCCCACCCCTTTCTTTTGAGGCAAGAATTTCGCCTTTATAAATCCATACTTTTACTCCTATTTTTCCATAGGTAGTATCTGCTTCTTTATGAGCATAATCAATATCTGCTCTAAGTGTATGTAATGGAACATTTCCTTCTACATAATGTTCGGTACGAGCCATATCTGCTCCACCAAGACGTCCTGATACTGCGGTTTTAATTCCTTTAGCACCGGCTTTCATAGCATTCCTAATAGCTCTTTTTTGAGCAATACGGAATGATACTCTGTTTTCAATTTGATGAGCAATATTTTCAGCTACTAAAGCAGCATCGATATCTGGTTTTTTAATTTCTTTAATTGATATTTGTATATCTTCTTTTACTAATTTAGCTAATTCTTTCTTTAATTTTTCTATTTCTTCTCCACCATGTCCTATAATAACACCTGGTTTTGCAGTGTTGATAATGACATTAGTTTTATCCTTAGTTCTTTCAATTAAGATACTAGATACTGAAGCATTTTTTAATTTTTTTTCTAAAAATGTTCTAATATCATTATCTCTTTTTAGAAAAGTGGCAAAGTCTTTTTTCTCGGCATACCAAGTTGATTGCCAAGTTTTGTTAATACCTAGGCGTAGTCCGCCTGGATGTACTTTTTGTCCCACGAGTATTCCTCCTTATTATTTTTCGTCACTAACAACGATTGTAATATGACTGGTTCTTTTTTTAATAGGATCGATATGTCCTCTTGAACCAAATCTATAACGTTTCATAGTTTGACCTTCGTTTATATATGCTTCTTTTACATATAAATTTTCTTTATCCATATTAAAATTGTGTTCGGCATTGGCAACTGCAGACACTAAAACTTTTTTAATCAAGCGAGCTGCTTCTTTGTTTATATTACTTAAAATCACGTCTGCTTCTTCTACATCTTTTCCTCTAACTAAATCGATAACTAAACGGGCTTTACGAGGAGCGATGCGTACACCTTTAGCTATTGCTTTTGCTTCCATTATTTTAATCTCCTTTCAAATCCCTATTTTTTCTTTTTATCATCACCGTGTCCACCGAATGTTCTAGTAGGTACAAATTCACCTAATTTGTGACCAACCATATCTTCTGTTACATATACAGGCACATGTTGTTTTCCATTATGAACAGCAAATGTTAATCCCACAAAACTAGGATAAATTGTAGAACGGCGTGACCAAGTTTTAATGACTTCTTTTTTACCTTCAGCATTTACTTTTTCTACTTTTTTTAGTAAATGTTCATCGGCAAAAGGTCCCTTTTTTATACTTCTTGCCATTTAAATCATCCTTTCTTATTTTTTACGACGACGAACGATCAATTTATCTGATTGTTTCTTATTTTTGCGTGTCTTATATCCAAGTGCTGGTTTACCCCAAGGAGTAACAGGTCCTTTACGTCCTATTGGTGCACGACCTTCTCCACCACCATGTGGGTGATCATTTGGATTCATAACAGAACCACGAACTGTTGGGCGAATTCCCATATGTCTTTTACGACCTGCTTTTCCTAAATTAACTAATTCGTGATCAGCATTTCCTACTTCTCCAATAGTAGCACGACATGTGCTTAAAACTTTTCTTACTTCTCCACTAGTTAGTCTAAGTAAAGTGTATTTTCCTTCACGTCCTAGTATTTGAACACTAGAACCAGCAGAACGAGCTAATTGTCCACCTTTTCCAGCTTTTAATTCAACATTGTGAACCATCGTTCCTTCAGGAATGTTGGCAAGTGGTAAACTATTTCCTACTTTTATGTCAGCATTTTCGCCACTTTCAATAACATTTCCTACTTTTAATCCTTTTGGAGCTAATATATATCTTTTTTCTCCATCAGCATAAGTAATTAAAGCAATATTGGCACTTCTATTTGGATCGTATTCAATTGATGAAACAGTACCTAAAACTCCATCTTTATTTCTTTTGAAATCTATAATACGATATTTCCTTTTGGCTCCGCCACCACGATGTCTAACTGTGATGCGACCTTGATTATTACGACCACCATTTTTTTTGATTGTCACTAATAATGTTTTTTCTGGTGTAGAGGTTGTGATTACTTCATTATCTAATGTAGTCATTCCACGACGACCATTGGTTGTTGCTTTATAAGTTTTAATCGCCATTATATCCCTCCTTTAGTTTAGTTCGATTGAACTTCCTTCTTTTAATTTTACTATTGCTTTTTTTACTCTATTTGTTTTTCCAACGTAACGTCCTACTCTTCTTTTTTTAGGTTTTACGTTGATTGTATTTACTTTTTCTACTTCAACACCAAATATTTTTTCCACAGCCTGTTTAATTTGAGTTTTATTAGCATTTATATCTACTTTAAATACTACAATATTTTTTTGTCCCAAATCCGCTGTTTTTTCGGTAATGACTGGTGCTTTAATTACATTGTTATATGAATTCATTATACAAGCACCTCCTCAATTCTTTCTATTGCTTTTGACGTAATTAGCATTTTATCAGCAGCAATAATATCATATGTGTTTATTTCATCAGCAGCAAGTAAAACAATATTTTCTAAGTTACGAGTTGCTAAAATAAGGTTGTCTGTCAATTCATCAGTAACTATTAAAGTTTTTCCTTCTACTTTTAAATCAGATAATATTTTAATCATATCTTTTGTTTTTAAACTTTCGATATTTAATGAATCAACAACAGTAATTTCATTGTCTAATTCTTTATAAGATAAAGCTGATTTTAAAGCTAATCTTCTTTCTTTTTTGTTTTGTTTTTTATCATAACTTCTTGGATGAGGTCCAAATACAATTCCACCTTTAATCCATTGTGCTGCTCTAGTTGATCCTTGACGAGCACGACCAGTTCCTTTTTGGCGCCATGGTTTTCTTCCACCACCGCTTACTTCACTACGTGTTTTAGTATCATGAGTACCTTGTCTTAAAGCACTTCTTGTTTTCATAAGAGCGTCGTATAATACACTGTCATTTGGTGTAATTCCCCAAATTTGTTCATTTAATGTAATATCTCCGACTTTTTTTCCTTCGATATTCAAAATGTCATGTTTTTTCATTTTTGACCTCCTATTCTTCTACACTTTCTTGTGTTTCTTCTGTTTGTTCACTTAGTGTTTCAGGAGTTTCTTCTTTTTGAGGTTCTTCAACTATATATGTGTGAAGTTTTTCAACCTCATTAACTTTTCCAGGATTTTTTACAGCAGTTTTAATAATTACTAAACCTTTTTTAGGTCCTGGAATATTTCCTTTGACTAAGATAACATTATTTTCTACATCGACAGCAACTATTTCAAGGTTTTGAATTGTTACTGTATTTACTCCCATATGTCCTGGTAATTTTTTACCTTTAAATACACGCATTGGTCGCATTGTTCCCATTGAACCTGGTCCTCTGTGATAATGTGAACCGTGCCCCATAGGTCCTCTTTGTTGGTTATGTCTTTTGATAACCCCTTGGAAACCTTTTCCTTTTGAAGTTCCTGTTACATCAACAACTTCTCCTTCGGTAAAGATGTCTACTTTTACTTCTTGTCCTAATGTATAGTTATTTACATCTACACCTCTTATTTCTCTAAAGAAGCGCTTAGGTGTAGTTTTTGCTTTGTTGGTAATTCCAACAGAAGCTTTTGTCGCTAGCTTTTCTCTCTTTGTATCAAAACCAAGTTGAATTGCTTCGTAACCATCGTTTTCTTTAGTTTTTATTTGTGTTACAACATTTGGTTCAACTTCAACGATAGTAACTGGAATCAATTTACCTGATTCTGTAAATACTTGAGTCATATCGCCTTTACGACCTAAGATTCCTTTTATCATATTTCTAATCATTCCTTTCCGTCTCACTGTGTTCGTCTTTAAGAAACAAACGACAATGAAAATAAAATCTTCAA
>CANQHO010000005.1 GCA_947623815.1 uncultured Bacilli bacterium
AAAGAACAAGCAGTAAAAAACAATATTAAAACTAACTTTTCTTTACATACTTTAAGACACTCATTTGCGACCCACATGTTAAAAAATGGGGCTGATTTAAGAAGTATTCAAGAAATGCTTGGCCATGCTAGTATTTCCACCACCCAAATATATACTAATATTGGAAATCAAGAACTAGCCAATAGTTATAAAAAATTCCATCCCCATGCATAGAAAGGAAAAAAATATGAAATTAGTAAAAATTAAAAAAGAAATATTTAGAGAATATGATATAAGAGGAATATATGAAGAAGATTTAAATAGTGATGTTGCCTATACGATTGGAAGAAGTTTCGCCACTATAATTAAAGATAAACATGTAATTATTGGAAGAGATAATAGATTATCTTCCCCAGTATTACATGATGCTTTAGTGCAAGGACTTTTAGAAAGTGGGGCTTCTATCATCGATTTAGGATTAGTGACAACGCCAATGTATTATTTTGCTAAAAAGAAGAATAATATAGAAAATGGGATAATGATTACAGCAAGTCACAATCCCAAAGAATACAATGGTTTTAAAATATCTTTTTCCCATGAAGGAAATGCTTATGGAAAAACCATTTACGATTTTAGAGATTTTACCGATAAATTAGAATTTGATAGTAAAAAGGGTAGTATTACTAATTTAGATATCGAAAAAGACTATTTAGATTTAATTAAAAATAGTGTTGATTTAAAAGGTAAAAAAATAAAAGCTGTTTTTGATTGTGGTAATGGAACCGGTTCGATAATTATTAAAAAAATATTAAAAATGTTTCCTAATATTGAAACCGAATTTTTATTCTGTGAATCCGATCCAACTTTTCCCAATCATCATCCCGATCCATCAGTTAAAAAAAATCAAGAACAACTATCTTTAATGGTTAAAAAATTGGGATATGATATCGGAATAGGTATTGATGGAGATGCGGATAGAGTAGGGATTGTCGATAATAATGGTACAATTTTAGGAGCCGATATATATATGATTTTAATGTATCGTTATTTATATCCTTTTTTAAAAGAAAAAAAGGCTATTTATGACGTTAAATGTTCAAGAGTACTAATTGATGATTTAAAACGGTTAGGTTATCAAACAACCATGTATAGAACTGGAAACTCTTACATGAATCAAAAAATCAATCAGGATAATTATGAATTTGGGGGAGAATATTCGGGTCATGTTTGGTTTAAAGATAAGTTTCCAGGCTTTGACGATGGTATATATGCCGGACTTAGAGCTATTGAAGTATTATCCAATTCTAAAAAAAGTATGACCGAATTATTAACTAATTTAAATACTTATTATTCATCTAATGAAGAAAAAATAAAAGTAACTGAAGAAACTAAATTTTTAATTGTCGATAAAATCAAACAATATTGTTTGGAAAAAAACTATCAATTTGAAGATATCGATGGAGTTAGAGTAGAATTTAAAGATGCCTGGGCTTTAGTTAGAGCCAGCAATACCGGACCAGATTTAACAGTTAGATTTGAAGCAACCACAGAAAATAGAGCCGAAGAATTAAAAAAAGAATTTTTAAAAGAAATAAAAAAGGCCCAAGATGAACTACTTAATAACTGAACAAAACTATCATGATTTGGTCGATTATTTATATTCTATTCAAGATTTAAAATATCAAAAATTTCATAAAAGTCTTTTAAATGATGATATAGAAGTAATTGGTATAAGAGTTCCTATTTTAAGAAAAATTGCTTTAGAAATTGCGAAAAATACCGGTATAAATTTTTTAAATATCGTTAAACATGACACTTATGAAGAAATTCTTTTACATGGACTTGTCCTTGGTTATTTAAAAATAGACTTTGATGATTTATTACCCTTATTAGATGAGTTTTTAAAATACAACAGCAATTGGGCTATTAACGATATTACCGTAACAACTTTAAAAATATTTAAAAAAAACCTTGAAAAAGGTTTCATCTATATTAAAAAGCTTTTGAAAAAAAATAGTTGGTCGAAAAGATTTGGCTTAGTTTTATTACTTACTTATTACATCAATGATGAATATATCGATGAAGTAATAAAAATATCAATGGATATTAACAGTAAGGATTACTATGTTTTAATGGCTAATGCTTGGTTAATATCTATCTGTTATATAAAATATCCTGAGAAAATAGAACCACTTATTTTAAATAAATCATGGGATATAGTTACTTTAAAAAAAGCCATTGGGAAAATAAAAGATTCATATCGGGTTACTAAAGAAGATAAAGAAAAACTTAATAAATTTTTAAAATCAATTTAAGATATATATTCCGATAGTTAAATAAGTCGCAAATAGTATCCATATTAAATATAAAATATTTAAATAAGCGGATACTTTTTCTTTTTTATAAAAAAGACTAATCATTTTAATTACTAAAAAGTCTAATAAAATGATCCAAATAACCGAAACAAAACGCCATTTTAAAGAAAAGAAGATAATTGACCAAAATAAATTGACAATCAATTGAGTATAATAAACTAAACTTTCTTTAAAAGTATCCGTATAATATTTCTTTTTTAGAATATAATAAGAAATACCCATCAATAAATAAATTATAGACCAAACAATAGGAAATAATATTTTAGGTGGGGAAAATGGAGGTTTAAGCAAAGTAGGGTAGTCAATATTACCTGATATTAAAAAACCGACAATTGATCCTAATATAATAGGTAAAAAAATGTAAAATCCTTTTTTAAAATTCATAAAAATTCCTTTCTCCTAAATTCACTATTATATTATGATTAAAAATTTTAAAAAATGTCAAAAAAACCTCATATTTTTAAAAAAGTTGTCCATACTATTACTGGGTGATGAAAATGAAAAAGAATAACAGTTCTAGTTGTGATAGAACAAATAAAACAAATAAAAGCAACAAAGCTAACAATGTTCAAACGAATAAAAGTAATCGTAAGAACGAAAATTCAGCTTCTGCTTCAAAATCATTTGAAATTGATCCAAATGATGAACATTCTTTCAATCTTAGATAATTACCCAGTGGTCCTATCAATTTGATAGGACTTTTTAAAATAAAAAAGACCTTACGGTCTATCCTGCTTGACGATACAATGTTTTAGTTAATGAATGATTAGGTTGTATTTCATAACTTGAATCTATTGATAAATTTTTGATATTGTTTTTAAGTAGTTCAATTTGTTCTTCAATATATGCAGTATTTTCTTTTTTAGGATTTTTATTAACACAATAAAATATTTCATTTAAAGGACATGCTTCTTTAGAAACCGTTATGGTAAATTGATTTTGATCTTTACATATTTGGAAATTTTTTTCTGGATGAAAAGTATCATAAACAAATTCGCCATGTTCTAATAAACTATCTAAAAGCGGAGTAAATAAGTTATTTTCTAAGATTGTTAAATTTAAGTTTTTATCGTTATCGGCTAGGGGAGTAATAAATTTAAAACTAATAATTTTATCTACCTCTATTTGAAATAAACAAAATTGATTGTCATCAATCATAGTAACGATGTTTTTATTTCCTTCATTACGAATAAGATAGGAAATATCATCTCTATTAACTTTAATCATTTCTTTCTCACCAATTGTTATTATATCACTTTTATTTAAAAAAAGGTACTATTTATTATCATGATAATAATACCTATGATAAAAAATAGGAAAATTCTTCTTTTTTGATGATATTTTAAGGCCGTAGGTAATAATTCTATTATGGCTATATAAATCATTATACCGGCTATAATAGAAAATAAAAGTCCTAAAATATTATCATTTATATATGGTTTTAGGAAAAAAGCGGTTATAAGGGCTCCTAAAAATTCGGATAAACCGGATAGGAGAGTATATAAAAAGGCTTTTTTCTTATTTCCTGTTGCGTAATATATAGGAACGGCTATAGTTATACCTTCGGGAATATTGTGTAATCCAATAGCAATAGCCAAGGTTAAACCTAGTTTAACGTTTTGACTACCCGCCATAAATGTAGCAATACCTTCTGGAATGTTATGTAAAATAATGGCTAACATAGATATAATACCGACTTTATAAAGTTTACTTCCTTTTAAGTAATCGGAACATTTATTTACTAGATGGGCTAATATTAAACCCATAAGGATACAAACAGTTATTTTAAAAAAAATTGCTTGTTTAGTAGTGTTTAAGATCAATAAATGGACTGATTCCGGTATTAAGTCTAAAAACGATACACTGAGCATGACGGAAGAAGCAAAAGCTAGGGAAGATACTAGTATTCGGTTATCTTTATTAAAAAGAATAAAAAATGCCCCTAATACAGTTGATAAACCAGCCAGTAAAGTTAATATAAAAGGAAATATGTTCATGATATCACCAATAAAATGTATTCAATAGACTAAAAAAATATACTAAAAAAAGGGGAGTAGTTAATAAATTTGTTAGTCCCCTATTTGTTTAATTTTTAATTATTATAGATTTTAAATTATTATTTCTTTATTTAATGTACATTTTAATAATAAAATATACGATAAATAATAGAATTGTTTGGTGAAAATTGATTAAAAATCATCATAGGTAATATTCTATAATTTTAGTATTCTTTTTATATTATAACTTTATTCATGATATATTGATACTATTTTTATTATTAACAATTTATCTAACTTATAAATATCCCATTATAAAGTGGTAATTTTTTAAATGTTTTTATTTTCTATAATTGTTTGTATATTATAGTAAATAATTAAATAAAATTGTATATTAAAATTTAATATTTTAATTATTATTATTTGTTAGGATAATAGTATTTCTTCATATATGATATTTATTATTATATAACATTAAATTATTGTATTTAACCTTATTTTGCCTTTATTTTTAAGGTGAAAAAACAATTTTTATAAAAAACCGATAATATATCATGTCGTAACTGTTAATTTGAGGCTGTTTTACATTATTTTTACATTTTTACTTAACGTTTATCGTTAAGTTTTTTTACTTAATGATATATATACCTCACTCACTAAAGACGATGAGTGTTCAATTACTTTTTTTTCTAGTTATCTATATATACATTCTTATTATATATAAAACTTTATTCCTTTAAAAACATACTACTTCGCATAAATCTTTTAGTGAGTGATAGGGTATATTAAAAAAATTTAATTAGATTGTGAGGTGTTATTTAGTGGATATTCTAAATTATGAACAAGAAATTTTACTTATTTTTGCCGGTGTAACTAAGTTTACCGATAAAAAAACTGGCGAAGTTGTTGAAATGACTGAAATAATTTATGGATTGCCTATTGAGAAAGACAAGTTACATTGTGGTTATGGCGTTTTAAAATGTTATAGAAAAGGTAATGTAACTGATGAGTGTTTTTTACATGTTGGTAGGCGAGTAAAAGCGACTATTACTGCTACGCCTGACGCTAACAGTAATCACGTAAAATATTCACTTACTAAATTGAATGGGAAAGATATTTAGACTTAATTTTAATCACTTTAAAATAAAACCTAAATTATATTTTTATAGTTTTTCTTATTCACATTATTTGGCTTGCTATACGAATATGAAAGGCGAGTATAATTTTCGTATTTTTACTACACGATATTTTACAAGAGTTCCCGCTTATGGCTCTGTAATTTCTAAAATTGTTCAAAGTGATTTGCCTATGTCTTTTCGAGATAAAAAACGTTATATAAAATTATCTTTAAATAGTTATAGAAAAAATAAAATAAGACAATTTATAAATTTAGTAAGGAGATTGGAAAAATGGACGTAGAAATTATTGCTCAATTAAATCAACATTTAATTGATATTAAATATTTGTTGTTTAGTCTTAATTTTTTTGCTATTAGTTTTTATATTTATCAAATATTTAAACTTATTTATAAAATGTTTTGTTGGTTATTAGATTTTTAAAATTGGTATAGACAAATATTTTATTTGTTTATATATATATGAGAATAGAAAGGGGAAAAAAATGGAAGGTTCAAGTCAAGCGCCAACTTATGATTTTTCTAGTGTTGATTTAAAACCAGTAACTGACAACTTTATGGCTGTTATTACCATTGCCGTACCATTCGCTCTAGGTTTGTTAGCCATTCGAAAAGGTATTAGTCTTTTATTTGGTATGATAAGAGGTGCGTAATTATTTTTTCTTGATAGGGGAGAAGTATTTTCTCCCTTGTTAGGAAATCTTTCATTGATTTTAATTATGGTTAGACGTGAGTATAAAATTATTTACTTCGATAGTAGTCGTGGGGAAACTATCGAAGAACTTTACAGTACTATTGAGATTATTATTATGTTAATTGTTTTTAAATTTATGAAAGGGTTTAAGGTGTATAAAATATGCGAAGTAGATTTTTTATATTAGTTTCTGTGTTATTTAGTTTTATTAGTTTTTCTAATAAAGTTTATGCTAGGTTTGATAATTCTTATTCGATGAATTTTACTTCTGCTAATTTTAATTATGGAAGTAATAAACCACAAAAAAAATATGATACTCTTTTCAGTGTTGGAAGTAGTGGTGCGAAACTTACTATGTTTGACGGCGATGCTAATTATAAAGAGTTTAATGTTGAAGAATTTGATTTTGAAAAATATCCTTACTGGCTTGCTTATACTGTTGATGAAAGTTATTTTTATCCAGAAGAAAATATTTCAAGTTTTGTATTTATTTTTTCTAAAACTCCTATTTATTTGAAATTGGTTCAAGGTTCTGATGAACGTTATTCAACTGTTGTATGGTGTAATGAAACTGGCGATAATTTTAATGGTAATAGAGACCCTAACGATAATATTCTTATTTATTATTTTGACGGTTCTGTTACTTATTCAAATTTTTCTTTTAAAGAGGAAAGTTTGAATACTCACAATGATGTTATTTCTCATGTTGATATGCTTGATAAAAATCGTTTGATTTCTGGTAAAGGAAATGGTAATTATTTCGATGCAAAACTTTTTGCTACTAATGATGTTATTTATGACTTTCAAACTAAAAAGCCTTTAGTTAGTGATTATGATACTGTTAATCAATTGAAATATAATTTTGATGTTAAATTAGACCATGTTGAGTTAGATGATAATAAAAAAGTTTTATATTATGCTTTTAAATTAGAATTAGACAATCATAATGATTTTTATATAACTGCACATTATGATGATGATGATATTGGCTCGGTTTCTTTCGACGGTATAAAAGATTTTAGTGATTATTTATTTAAAGTTGATGTTAATTGTAAAATAACTTTTCATTTAGTTAAAAGGGATACTGGAGAAATACCAGAAATTAGAACTTTTGAAGTAGAAAATATAGGTATGTATTTTGATGAAGATGCTCAAAAGTATGTTGAAGAACTTAATAATTATCGAAACCCTACTGATGATGTTGTTAATGATTATGTTGAAAAATTTAAAGATGAAGAATGGAATGAAGATTCTGACGATACTAATCATTCTCTTAATCTTTTTAATTATATTAAAGATCGTTTTCCTATTATAGAACAATTATATGAAATTCATGGAGCATGGAAGTTTGATATAAATAACCCTAAGTATTTGCAAACTAAATATGGTGGTTGTACTACTATAGGTTATGTATATGAAGTAGGTGGAGAACAAGTTTATTCAAAGAAACCTTATTGTAATCAAATACCTCGTATGTCTTTAAAACTTGGCGGTGTTCAGATTTTGAATAATTTGGAAGTTGTTGATACATATTGGTTTTGGAAATATCGTGATGAGGCTTTTTTCTTAATTCGTTTGTCTTTAGGTTCTTTTACTTTTTTTAAACTTTTACAGATGATACGTTCTTGTATTTAATTTATTTAGAAAGGAGATGTTTGTTTTGGGAACTTTTTCTGCTCTTATTTCTTCTTTTGCAGGTAGTGCTTTAGGAAGCGTTTTTTCTAAAACTGTTAAAACCGTTTTTAAGGTTGGTACTGCTGTTTTTCTTATTTTAACTATTTTGAATATGATGCCGATAAAACAGGTTATTATTGGCGATACTTTGTTTAATTTTCTTACTGAGGGTAATTTTCAAAAAATGATGAATTTGATTTACTATTTTTTTCCGGTTGATTTTGCTTTATCTTGTATTGCTTCTATTTCTTTAACAAGTTGTGCTATTATTTTTTATAGGGTTCTTAATCATGTTATTGATTATATCTCTTTGGTTAGTAGTGAGAAAAGCAAGAGTTAATTATGTCTTTTAGTTTATTTCTTAAAGGTATTTTTAGGGTTTTTATAATTTTTCTAAAGAGTTTATCTTTTGTTTGGATACCTTGCTTAATTTCTATTATTATTATAATTATTGTTTATTTCTTTTATTTTATAAAATATCGTTATGTTGAACATTTTCGACCTGTTGGAAAACGTGTTCTTATTAAAGAACGTTCTATTTTAAAAAGAATTTTTTTAGATTTTCCGAAACGGTTGGCTTATGATTATGTACATCAAGATTATGATGATTTTAGTGAATTTGGTATTCATATGGTAATAGGAAAGCAAGGTGCTGGAAAGAGTACTACAGTCGCTTATTTGTTGCGTAAATGGAAAAAAATTTATCCTAATTTACAGATTTATACTAATATGGGTTATAAGTATGAAGATGATGTCCTTGACCAATGGCGACAACTTATTACTCGTACCAATGGTAAAAAAGGCGTTGTTAATGTTATTGATGATATTAAGGCTTGGTGGAGTAATGCAGATAGTAAAAATTTACCTCCCGAAGTTTTAGCGGAAATTTGTCAACAGCGTAAACAGAAAAAGGCTATTTTGTGTACTATTCAAGTTTTTAGTGAACTTCCTAAGGCGTTTCGTAGTCAAACTCATACTGTATATATACCGACGACTTTTTTCGGTTGTTTAACCGTTGTTAAAAAAAGTGATATAAAATATTATAACCCTGATAAGGAAAAGTTTACTAAAACCCGTGGAATGTTTTTCTTTGTGCATTCAAAAGAAATTAGGGATAGTTTTGATACCTATAAAAAGATAGAAAAATATAAAGATGTTGAATGGGATGTTTCTCCCTATTTTGCGAGTAGTCTTGACGGTTCCGACACGTCGGCCGTCAAGACCTTGCAAAATAGTGTTGACACCTTGGCGACATCTTTGAGGAAGAAAAAGAAATGAGTTTTAATCGTTCTTCTGATTTTAAGATTAGAAGTCATATAGAAAATTTGCTTGTTCAAGGTTCATTATTTGAATTGAGAAAGAGCGCAAGCTCTTTCCTATTACTTGATTATAGTCTCATAACTCGGAAAAAAAATTTAGTTTATGATTTGAAAATTATCAATTGCAATGGTAAATTAGAAATTTGGAAATTTCCAAATAAAAGATTTATTACTGATAAGAACTTAGAAAAAGATAAGGAGCCATTTATTGTTAATTGTAACAAAAGAGATTTAATTTCTTTGAAAGGAAAGGAGAGTGATATTTGTGTTTTTCCTAGTGATCATCTTGATAGCAGTCCTTTGTTTAGAGTTTCTAATACAAAAAAACATGAACAAGAACAGAGATTTAAAGAACTCCAAAAACGAACTGAAAGAAAAATAAACACTGAAAAGAAAATTTTAAAGAAAAATATTGATAGAAGTAAATTTGATTTGTTTAGATTAGTTAAATGTAATTATAATGATTTTGATACTTTTTTAACTTTAACTTTTAAAGAAAATGTTACAGATTTGGATTTTTCGCTTAAATGTTTTCAAAATTTTGTTAGAAGTTTAAAAAATTATTTTAAAAGAAAAAACCAAGAATTTAAATATTTAGTTGTTCCCGAGTTTCAAAAAAGGGGAGCCGTTCATTTTCATTTATTAACTAATATTTCTTATGATTGGGACGATATTTTAGAAGAAAAAGAAATTTTTAATGAAAAAAAAGGTTGGATAAAATTTAAGTATTTAAAAAAATATTGGAACTATGGTTTTTCTTCTTTAGAAAAAATTAAAGATGAAAATGTTGGTGGTTATTTAACTAAATTTAGTGAATATTTAACGAAATATAAAGACAATCGTTTATTCGGTCGTAGACGTTATTCTTATAGTTATAATTTAAAAAAGCCAGAAGTTATTTATTTGAATAGTGATGATGTTAATGCTCAAAATTTGATGTTTAATTTTTATTTTCAATCTAATGAAGTTTTTAAAGATAGTTATTATGATGTTTTAGGGAATGAAATTTATTATCGTTGTTGGAATTTGGTTGATGATTTTGATAAAAGATTTGTAGTAGGGGAGTGATGTTTATTTATTTGATTACTTTTTATGATTTAGATAAAAAAGAATTAAAAAACTGTTATTGTTTTGAATTTGTTAGTGCTGATATTGTTATAAAGAGAATTACTTTAAGTAAAAAATATAAATTTATTGATTGTGTTTTTGACAGATTTTTAGATATTTTTTAAGGAGTTGATTTCTTGGTTATTGTTTATTATATTGAATATAAAAATGGTACTACTTTATCAAAAAAATTTAATAGTCCTTATTTAGCCGAAAGATTTATTCGTAAGATAAGATTTTCAAAAAAAGTTGAGTTTATAAGTGCTTTTTATGATAAATGAAAGGAGTTTGTTATTTGATTTTTAAAATTGGTTTATATATTATTATATTTTTAATTGTTTTTATTTATTTATGTGGTATATTTGATATTATTAGACGAATTATTGTAACCGCTATTAAACATAAAAAAAATAAAAAAGATGATAATTAGTCATCTTTTATTTTGTTTATTTCTTTCATTACAAAATCTTTTTTAGTTATATTATTTTTTTTACAGTAATTATCTAGTTTTTCCATATCTTTTATTTTTAAATCAATGCTTAATTGTTTATAATGTGTTTTCTTATATTCTTTTATATATTCTTTTTGATTAAATTTTTTATTCACTTTGTACTCCTTTCTTTTTTAATTATATAATTTTTTTATTAAAAAGAAAAGTATTGTATTTTTACTTTTCTTTTTTTTCTATAAATGTAATATTTTTAATTATTACTGGTAATATTAAAGAACCGTCTTTTATTTTTATATCACATTTTATAGCAATTTTATCTCCTATATTATAATTTTTAATTTCTTCTTTTATTTCTTCTTTTGTTTTTTTATTGAATATACCTACAATAATAAAGTTTTCGTTTGTTTCTATTGCAATATAATCTTCTTTATTTAATATTAAATTTCCTATTACAATTTTATCCTTTCTTATTGTGTTTTTTATTTTTAGATCTTTTTCTTTATAAAATTCCATTATTATTTTCCTTTCTTTTAATATTTATAGAATATTATTTCATTTTTTTTAATTCTACTAAAATTTATTTTGTTTTTATTTGTATATGTTTTTAATTCTTTTAATTTGTTTTTTTTGATATAATTTTTTACTTTAAAAAAATGAAATAATTTTTTAATGTATATTTGTATATAATAATTTTTAAATTTTATTGTTTGATACATTTTTTTACTCCTTGCATTTTTTTAAATTTTAATTTATAATTAAATAAAGATTTTATAAAGTGCCTACTATATAAAGTTTTACGCGTTTATTTCAATTTTTCGCGTAGAGGAGGCTGGTCGCCCCCTACTTGTAAAATCTTTATTTAAGAAGAAAAATTATTCTTCTTTTATCAAGGTTATCTCGTTGTTTTTTACTATTATAGTATAACCTTTTTTAAAAAGTTTATAGGCTTTCTCTAAAGTTATGAACCTATAAATTTTTTTGTTTAGTTTCATTTTTTCACCTCCTTTAAACACTAAATATTATAGCACATTACCTATGTAATGTCAACTTTTTTTCTTAAAAAAATAAGGGTTTATAAAAAAATAAAACATTAGTTCTTGTAAAAAATTTTCATGCGGAAACTTGAACAAAATTTCGCCTTTTTTTATGCCGAGAAAAACCATTGTTTTAGGCGTGATTTATCGTCATAATTAGTCATTTTTTTAATTCTTCGAAGAAAAGGACGTTTTTAAAACAAGATAAATCACGGGTTCCTGAAACAATGGTGGAATTGGAATAAATAATTGAAATTTTGTTCTGGTTGGAGTTGAAAATTTTTTTAGAACGAATGTTTGTTTAATAAAAAGGTGGGTGGGAGTCGTGTTTTATTTTTTTTATATAAGCGAAGTGTTGGGGGAGTTATAAAGAGGGGGTGTCCCCCCTTTTTAATTATGTGATATTGTTTTATTATGTGTCGCTTGCGTTATTTTTATCGTGTTGAAATTTTAAGTCAAGCGTGGGGGTAATTGCCAAGAGGGGGCGACCAGCCTCCTCTACGCGAAAAATTGAAATAAACCGTAAAACTATAGTATGGCTCGTATAAAATCTTGGCTAAAAATAAAGGGTATAAAACTGGAGGGTGGGTATAGTATTTTAAAATTTAAAAAAATGCAAGTTGAACCCCCCACGTGAAACTTGCATTTTTTATTATTAGTCCCCTTAGTATTCTATTAAAGGGCTCTATTTAGTATTTTTTTATTCTGTGTGCTATTATTATCAATAGTATTATTATGATAAATAGTAGTATTGTTATTATTATGGGTATGTATAAATTATATGTTGATAATTCTTTATATTTTTGCGTTTCTTGATTTTCTTTTTCTACACTTTCTATTAGTTTCTCATATTCTGTACTCATGTATTTTAACTCCTCCTTTAATATAATTTTATCATTTTGTGTTTATTTTTCATTTATTTATTTTAATTTTTTTAATTTGGTTGACATCTTTTTAAAATTTTTGTATAATTATCTTAGTTAAGTAATAAATGTAAATTAAAAACGCCGATAATATATCTTATGTTAAATATTTAGCTTTTTTAAATTTAAATAAAAAAGGAATAATTTAAATTTCTTATGTTATTTAAATTACTCCCCTTGCTTCAATTTCTGCAATCTTTTCTAAGACTTCATTAGAGTTTTTTTCATTTATTTCTGTATAACCAAGTTCTTTTAAAGCCCTGATTCTATAAGTTGTAAGTTCCAAAGTTCTACTTAATTTTTCTTCTTTTTTCTGTTCTATTTGTTTTAAGAAACGTTTATGTAATTCCGTAATTTTCTTTTTAGATAAGCCATTGCTATTATGATATAACGTCATAGCGGAAAACATAATACTTTCAAAGACAAATTCTTCATCTTCATCAAAAACGTAAGCCGTCGGTTTAGTTAAACAAGCAGATTTAGCAACATAAGACAATATATAACGTAATTCTTTAGATGTCCGCATTGCTTGAATAAAATGGTATAAATAAAGGTAAGTAAAATATTCACTACCATCATTATCCGCTAAATCTTCTTTGATCAAATCAATGATATTCATTAAAAGTTCCCGATTTTTTTTAGATAATCCTTCATACACATTCGCATCATATTTAAATTTTTCATTGACATTTTGTAATAAGTTTTCCATTCTGGTTTCCACTTCATTGATATAATCAGTATCAACCTTTATATTATCTAAATCCTTAGAATTTTTAATTCCTAATAAATTAAGTAATAAAACTTTTTTATCTTTAGGCCACTTATTTAAATCTTCTAATTCTAAATAATTATAAATCATCTGTCTTGAAACACCTAAATATTTCGCTAATTTTACTTTAGATATTCCAAGTTCATGTAATATAGTATTTAATCTTTCCATTTTCTACTACCCTCCTATTATAATTTTACATCAATGTATATATAATGTCAACTATTAGCAAAAAATGTCAATTAAAAAAATCTTAAAAAAAAACTCTATAAAAGAGTTTATAAATACCAGCATTTCTCATTATTTTTATATACTTCTTTAATAATACCGCCACCTAAACATTCTTCATTGTCATATAAAACACAGGCTTGTCCAGGAGTTACTGCCTTAACCGGATTTTTATAAATAACTTTTACCATATTGTCATCTAGTATTTCGATTTTAACTTCATTATCCTTTTGTCGGTAGCGAAACTTAGCAGTACAATTATGGGGCCTTTTATCACTGATCCAATTCATATCTTCTAAAATACAATAATCACTATATAAATATGGATTATCTTCACCAAGAGCAACATATAAAATATTGGAAGCAATATTTTTCCCAACCACAAACATGCGATTAGAATATCCCCCAATATCTAAACCACGTCTTTGACCAATTGTATAATGCATAAGACCAATATGTTTACCTATTACTTGATTATTATCGATATTGACAATATCACCGGGTTGATTAGGAATATAATTTTCTAAAAATTTAGAAAAATTTCTTTCCCCAATAAAACATATTCCCGTTGAATCTTTTTTATTAGCCGTAATAAGTCCTAATTCACTGGCTATTTTTCTAACTTCTTCTTTTTTATAATCCCCAATGGGAAATAAAACATTTTCTAATTGTTTTTTACTAGTTTGCGATAAAAAATAAGTTTGATCTTTATTGTCATCAATTCCCCGTAATAATTTACCATCTTGCATTCTCGCAAAATGTCCAGTCGCTATATAATCCGCCCCTAATTTTTTAGCCTCTTTAGCAAACATATCAAATTTTATATATTTATTACACATAATATCCGGATTAGGAGTTCTTCCCTTTTTAAGTTCATCTAAAAAATAAGTAAAAACATAATCCCAATACTCTTTAATAAAATCGACTCTTTTAAGCGGGATATCTAACTTTTGACAGACCTTTAAAGCATCATTATAATCTTGTTCTTGGGGACATATATCGTTATTTAAAGTCGGATTACCTAAAGTATCATTATTGATACTAGCGTCCCAATTACGCATAAAAAGTCCAATTACATTGAATCCTTGTTTTTTTAATAAGTAGGCTGCAACACTACTATCTACTCCCCCACTTATCCCAACTACTACAGTTTCCATAAGCCACCTCTTTTGTCAATTATTATAGCACTTATTAGATTTAAAGTAAAACTATTTAACCAACAGTAAAATTTTATGTAATCCGTAAGGAACCGCAAAAGTTTCTAAACAAATGGATATAAAAACAAACAAAATTGTAATGATTAAAATTGTCAAATAATTACTGAATAAAATTTTAAAATCTAAAGACTTTCTTTTGAGAATGGAATGACTTAATTTTAAAGAAAATTTTATAGAAAAAATGACTAAAATAGTGTACCAAATAAAACTAAAAAGTGAAGGCAACATATAAATAAAAGCAATAATACATCCTTTTAAACGATATTTTAATAATATCGCAGTAATTGAAAAACCTAAAGTAAAACTTTTGATAAAATAAATAAATAAAATAATGGGAATACCTATAATGGACATGCCTAATATCCAAATAGAAAATAAAAAAATAAAATTATTGACACTGGCATTTGTAAAACTAGTAAAATAATTGATTTTGTTACTTTTTATTAAAGACATATACTCTTCCATATAATTTTTAACTAAAACTTTATCACTTTTAGATAGAATAGTTATAAAAATAGAACCGGCTAAAAAACCTATTATGGCTAGTCCCACAAAAAACAAAATAAATCTTTTATTTTTTTTAGCTTTCATTTTTATTCCGAATATTATTTCTTTCATGGTTCCACCTCAATAAATTATATGAACATTTGAAAACTTTATTCGAAAACTTTACTTTAGTTGCAAAAATAGATATAATTATTATGGTGATAAGATGAAAAAGAAAAAGAATAAAAATAAAAACACTACTAAAATAGTTGGAATATGTATTTTAGTAGCGGTTGTAAGTTCTTATATCGTGGGTCTTTTATCAATACTAGGACAAGGATAACCAATTGGTTATTCTTTTAAAATATTTTCATTTAAAACAATATTGATACCCAAGCCAATTAGTTCGGCAAACTTTTCTAAAGTAAAATCGATTTCTTTAGGAGTAACCATTAAATTATAACCAATAGGCGTTAATACTTCTATAAATAAAGATTTTAATTCATCTTCATTTAAAGTACCAACCATACCTAATAAATCCTTTTTTTCTTTATTATCTACAGCCACCTTTTTATTTAAATAATTAGTAGTTCCAATCGCCAATTTATGGGCTTTACTTTTTTGATATTGTTTTTGGTAAGCATAATGTTTTTCTAAAAAAGATACGGTATCCGTAACTAAAGTTGCGGCATCCACGACAGTTGGTACCCCGATAGCTATTACCGGTATATTCAAAGTTTCATGACTAATTTCTTTTCTACTGTTACCAATCCCACTACCTGGGTTAATACCAGTATTCCCCATTTGAATAGTATGATTAACACGCGATATTGAGGAAGCCGCTAAAGCATCAATTACAATTACAAAATCTGGTTTACTAGCCTTAACTACCCCTTTTATTAACTCAGTTGTTTCAATACCGGTAACTCCGGTAACATTAGGCGTTACTGCACAAACTTTTCTTAAATTGTTATCATCTAAATGGTTAGTAACTATAATTCTTTCAATCGTACAAGGACCTAAAGCATCGGGAGTGGATTTAGAATTACCAAGTCCAATAACTAAACATTTATCATTTTTAGAAATATTAGTTTCTTTTAATAATTGGGATAAATATTTAATAAATACTTCTTGTTTTTGATCTATTTGTGTAATACTTATATCTTGATTAAAAGATATTGTATAATAAATTCCCGGTTTTTTAGATATTAAATTGCCACATTTTTCATCGACTTCTACCCTAGTTACTTCAATATCATTATTTTTAAAAACGGTTTCTAATTTGTTAGTTTGATTAAAATAAGTCAGTGATTCATGAACTAAATCTGTTCTAAATGAATATTTTTTTAAATCGATATTTTTCATAATCTTACCTCTTTATTATTTTGGTATATTTTTCATAATTTATTACATGTTTACGTAAAATTTATTGTTCTTAAAACCTTGCTTTTTTACTAATTGTTTGCTAAAATATAAAAGACGTATAACTTGGAGGTGAGAAAATGCCAAATATTAAAAATGCGAAAAAAGCCGTTAAAGTACAAGCTAAAAAAGCAACTAAAAATAATGCATATAAAGCAAGTATGAAAACAGCTATTAAAAAAGTAGAAAAGGCTGTTAATGCTAAAGATAAAGAATTAGCAAGTGAAATGCTTAAAAATGCTATTAAACGTATTGATAAAGCTGCTGCTGCTAAAGTTACAACCGAAAATTATAAAGCACGGATGAAATCAAGATTGACAAAAAAAGTAAACGAAATGAACTAGTTTCGTTTTTTTTATTGAAAAATGATGATATAATAAAAATGGTGATAAGATGAAAATAGTTAAAGCCTTTGTTTTTATCATTATGATAATAACTGCTTTTCTTATATATACTTATAGAACAGATATTATAGTATTTTTGTATGAAAAATCGATGGAACAAAAGAATATAGAAATTGCTAATGAATATGAAAGAGACCAAGATTTTAATTTTGTTAAACAAACTTCTACTTTTATTCCAACTAATTATCAAGATGTTTTAAATATATTTTATACTGTTTTAAATAAAGGGTATAATCGTTTTACTTTTTATTGTCATCCCGATTATAAGGAATGTTTACATGATGTAACTAAACTGGCTAATGACCAAACAATTTTATCCAATATCAATAATTTTGTTCATCCTTTTAACAATTATAGAGCCTTGGAAATAAAAAGTAATGCTTTGGGTGAAATTTCTATCAATATTGAAAAAATGTATACTGAAGATGAAATAAAAACCATTTCTAATAAAGTAGATGAAGTGATTAAAAGTAAAATAAAAAGTAATATGTCAGATAAAACCAAAATCAAAGTTATTCATGATTATATTATAAATAATACCAAATATGATAAAGAAGGGGAAAAAATAATTGAAAATGATAGTACTTTTTTTAAATACTCTTCTAATAAAGCCAGTGGCCCAGTTATGTATAATTTAGCCCTTTGTGGTGGTTATACTGATTATATGATGTTATTTTTAGACAAATTAAATATTTTATCTTTTAAAGTATCGACTGACAATCATATTTGGAATGTAGTTAATTTAGATGGTAAATGGTATCATTTAGATTTAACTTGGGATGATCCGGTTACTAATAACAATCAAGATATCCTTTTACATGATTACTTTTTAATTACAACAGATAAGTTATTAAAAAAAGATAAAACGGAACATACTTTTGATGAAAAGTATTTTAGTGAAGTAAAAGCATAAAACCAATTAGTTTAAATTCTAATTGGTTTTTAATTTTTCATTTTTTCTAAATATTCAACTGCTTCATCAAAGGTTTTAACTGCTACAATATTTATTTTATAATCTTTTTCATTTTTAACTTGCATTGCTTCTTTATAATTATCTTGGGGAACAAAAAATATGTCCATTTTCTTTTTGACAGCCCCCATTATTTTATATTTAACTCCATCGATAGCCCCAACTGTTCCATCCATTTCAATAGTTCCTGTTCCGGCTATTTTTTTATTTTTAGTAAGATCACTAACTAATTGATTATAAACAGCCAAGGTCATCATTAAACCACCAGACGGACCAGATTCTTGTTCTTTAAAGTTAAAGGTTACTTTCGGATCAGTTTCTATTTCAATATAATGATGAAAGGCTATTCCCAACATATTTTGGTTATCTTTTTTAATAAAGTTGGCTTTTAAAGTATAGGTTTTATTATTTCTTAAAACGGTAAAAGTTAATTCCTTTTTATCGGTATTTTGAATGAAATTAACTAATGTATCTAAATCATCTATTTTGGTATCTTCAACTTTTATTATTTGATCCCCTACTTCTAAAGAAGTATCGGCTTCATTCATTATATAATATACATATACTCTACTATCTTTTAAATCTATTTTTTTATTGGCTTTTTTATAGGCAATATATAAAGCAACTTGGTTCGCATCGGAAAGCATCATTTGACTTCTTTTATTTGAGGCTTCAATGCTTTCATCTTCAATAACAAAGTCTTGTTTTTTTACTCTTTCCCAGTCTTTTTTTAAAAAGGAAAATAAGTAATTGGCTACATTCCCATCGAGAGTTGAGACATAACTTAAATAAAAATTACCTTTTATTTCTTTTTGATTTTCTATTTTTATTCGATCTTTTATGTTTATTACTCCCCCCGGCATTTCAATATAATATGGTACGGGACAGGTTAATACTATAAAAAGGGTTATGTATAAGATTAAAAATTTCCAATTTTCTTTTATAAAGTTTTTTATTTTTTTCATGACATCACCTAATTTTAATGTATTTTTCTCTTAAAATATTATACTATTTTTTTCTTACTTTCGCAATTTATACATATAATCTATTATGAAAGAGATAAAGTCTAAATTGTTGATTATTTTTTTAGTATGGTTTTTAATAATGATACTGTTTAATTCTAGTTTAGTTGTTGATGTGGTTTTAACTAGTGTTACTATTTTTAAAAATAATATTTTTCCTACGTTATTTCCTTTTTTTGTTATTTCTGATTTACTGATTAGTCTTAATTTTGTAAGTATTATAAGTCCAATTTTAAATAAGTTTTTAAAGCCTTTATTCCATACTAGTAGTAATAGTAATTATATTTTTTTAATGAGTATGTTATCTGGTTTTCCCAGTAATTCTAAGATTGCTAAAAGTTTATTGGATAATAATATGATTACTGTAGAAGAAGTCGAACATGTTTTATGTTTTTCCCATTTTTCTAATCCTTTATTTATTTTGGGTACTTTAACAGTTTTTTTAAATAGTAAAAAAATGGGTTTTATAATTTTAATTATCCATTATTTGTCCAATTTTATTATTGGTTTTTTAAGACGGAATAAGGTGGTAATTAAAACGGAAAACTCTAATTTTATAAATAAAAATAGTAAACCATTTGGTACTATTTTAGGAGAGGCTATTAGTAATGCAATTCAATCTTTATTGCTTATTTTAGGTACTTTGACAACTTTTATGTTGGTTTCAGCGATTATTTTAAAGGTAGTTTATATAACCGAACCTTATGCCACTATTTTAAGGGGAATTTTAGAAATGACTCAAGGATTAAAGTATACTAGTTTGTTGGTGCTGCCACTATCCTTTAAGGCTTTAATTTCGCTAGCCTTTTTATCTTTTGGAGGTTTTAGTATTCATATCCAAGTAATGAGTATTTTAAATAACCCAGACATTCATTATTTACCTTATTTAAAAGCCCGAATCTTACATGTTTTAATTTCTACTTCCCTACTATATTTAGTATATAACTTTGTTTAAAATTTATAGAATATATTGGTTAGTATTATACTGTCTGCCAGACATTATAAATTATTAAAGCTAATTGAAATAGCACTAATATAATTGTTACAAAAATTATAAATGTATCTGATGAGATAATATTTAGTTTTTCCTTTTTATTCTTTTTCATGTCCAAGCTCCTATCTTAATATATATAATATCATAGTTAATTAGCCTACATCAAGTTAAAAAAAGAAATTGCTTTGAAAAAAAGCAATTTGTACTACCACTCTTTATAAAAGAGATTATCTCAAGCAAAACTTAATGTGTTAAAATACGATTTAAAATTCATTTCTAAAGTATCTGGAAGTTTTTATAAAGTCATTAAATTTGTGCTTGCAATAACTATTTTATCACATTTTTTTAATATTGCAAGTGTTTTTTAACTTTTACTAATTCGTTCATATTCTAAATTAAAATATCTATCGGTCATGCCCGAAATAAAATCGATGACAATTTTTTTTAGATTAGTTTTTTTATATTCCCTGCTTTGATCATTTAAAAAAACATCAAAAATAGGTGAAGAAAGATTATTTTTTAAATCCTGATAATATCTATTAAACAAAGCATCAAACATTTCTTCATAATGGCTAATTTGTTCTTTAGAATTGGCTAGATTGTAGATATATTCATAATTAAATTTTTTTAAGGCTTTCATACTGTTAAAAACTTTATCAGACATACATAAATAAGGTTTATC
This sequence comes from uncultured Bacilli bacterium, assembly GCA_947623815.1. Classification (GTDB taxonomy): domain Bacteria; phylum Bacillota_I; class Bacilli_A; order RF39; family UBA660; genus HGM10857. The sequence continues at coordinate 20,883 of CANQHO010000005.1, forward strand.
ATAACTATTTTCAATAATATCACAAATAAGAGTATTAACAATACTTTTATTACTATTCCCTAAAACATCAGTAATTTCTTTGGGGATAATTTTTTTATCTAAAACTCCAAGTTCACAAGCATCTTCAATATCCCGGCCTAAATAACTGATGATATCACTAACGCGAACCACACAACCTTCTAAAGTCATGGGAATAACTTTTTCTTGATTAGTCCCCTGTTCTAAAGCATCGACTTGCTTTAAAAACTGTTCTTTAGTTTTCTTTATCGGTTCATATTTTTGCAGTTCTAATTCACCATTATGACATAACATTCCATCTAAAACTTGAATAGACAAATTAGTATTTTCTAAAACCATCATATTTCTGACACTTTGGACATTGTGATTAAATCGGCCAATAGACTCTCTAATACAAATTTTATCTAAAATATGTTCTCCGACATGACCATATGGTACATGGCCCAAATCATGACCTAAAGCAATAGCTTCAATTAAATCTTCATTCAAGTTTAAAGCCCGGCCAATTGTTCTAGCAATTTTAGAAACTAATTGGACATGCACCATTCTTTTAGAAATCAAATCATCTAAACTATTAGAAAAAACTTGTGTTTTTCCCATATATCTTGTATAACAACTAGAATGAATAATTCTATCGACATCCCTAAAAAAATTAGGTCGAAAATCTTTGGTTTCTTTTTTTAAACGAATACTTTCTTTATCCAATGTAGCATAAATACTATATGATTTTTCAATTCTAGTCATTCTTTTTTCAATCGTAGAATATATTTCTTTATTCATATTTACCTTCAATAATCAAATAAATGGCTTCTAATATTTTATCAACATCAGTAATAGATGTTCCTCCACCTTGGGCAAAAGTTTTAGAACCTCCGCCATTACCTTGACATTTTACCGCGGCTCTTTTTACTAAATTTCCCATATCAAATGGTAAATTTTTAGAAGATTTGGCGATAAAATTAACATCATCACCTTTGATATTGGCAATAAATATACAAATATTTTGATGTTTGTTTTCTAAAGCGTCGACCACATTTTTTAAAGAAGAATTATCGTAATTTTCTATTTTCATAATAATAGTATTGTATCCGTTAACTTCTTTTAATTTACTTTCAAATTTGTCTAAATCATTTAAAGCCTGTTCATCTCTTAATTTATGGTAGTTTTTCTCTAAAGCACTAACAATGTTTCTAATATTATTTACTTCTTCTAAGTTAAAAATAACGTCTTGGTAATTTTGGGGAGCATCATTATTGATAGAAAATATGGAATAATCAACAGGTAATTCTATACCATGACTAGCCGCTGAAGTGATTATTTTTTTGGCTTTTTCTAATAAACTCATCATAATATCATTATAAGGTTTAATGGCTTCAAATAAAACTTTTTCAATGTTTGTATCGACGGCGGCTTCGACCCGATATAAGTTACTTCCTTTGGATTCTAAACTTTTTATCGCAAATCTTTTGATATCTTTAGTGTTTTTAACATGAGTTCCCCCACATAATTCTACACTATCGGCTAAGGTTACTACCCTAACTTTATCTTTATATTTATCGCTAAATAAAGCCATGGCTCCACTTTTTATCGCATCGTCTAAATTCATAATTTCGGTTTTAGCATCACAATTCATATTTATTTTGTCATTGACTAATCTTTCGATTTCCATAACTTCTTTACGGGAAATTTTGTATTCATAACAAAAGTCAAACCGCAATCTTTCATCATCGACATAAGAACCCATCTGATGAACATCGTTAGAAAGTATTTCTTTTAAGGCTTTTTGAAGAAGATGGGTAGCACTATGATTTTTTCTAATATTAGCTCTTTTTTCTTCATCGATATGGGCGGTAACTATTTGACCAACTGTCCATGTAACTGAGGCATTTAAATGGTGAAATGTTTGACCATTAGGGCCTTTAAATAAATCTAAAACTTTGGTTGAATCAATTAAACCACTATCGGATACTTGTCCTCCACTTTCCGCATAAAATGGAGTTTTTTCTAATACTAAATAACAGTCCCCACTAATAGAACTTACAAATTTTTCTCCGTCAAAAATGGCAATTATTTTAGTTTCTGTTTGGTTTTCATCATAACCAACAAATTCACTAGGTATTTTAAATTCTAGTAAATCTTCATTTTGATTATGCATACTTATTTCTTGTTTCCGATTTTTACTAGATGTTTCTTGTTGTTCTTGCATATAACGATCAAATTCTTCTTTACTGACTGTAAAACCTAATTCATTAGCGTATTCTAAAGTTAATTCAAAAGGAAAACCATAAGTATCATATAATCTAAAGGCATCTTGACCACTTATTTTTTTATCGGTAGATTTATTAAAAATCTCTTCTAATTTCTTTTCCCCATTACTTAATGTTCGCATAAACAATTCTTCTTCTTGGTTAATTTTATATTTGATAGTATCGATATTATCGACTAATTCAGGATAGTTTTCCCCCATGATATTTACAACTACATCGACAAGATCTTTCATAAATGGTTTATTTATTCCAAGTTTTTTACCATATCTTAAGGCTCTTCTAAGTAATCTTCTTAAAACATATTCCCGTTTGGTATTACCAAATGATGCGCCATCAGCCAAAGCAAAGGTTAACGCTCTAACATGATCGGCTATAACTTTAAATGGCATTTCTCCATGGTATGAAACCCCTGATATAGTTTCAATTTTTTGAATAATTGGTCGAAATAAATCGGTTTCATAATTGGTTTCAACTTCTTGTAAAATTAAACACATTCTTTCTAAACCCATACCGGTATCGATATTTTTATTTGGTAATTCCGGGTATTCATTTCTACTTAAACCTTCTTTAGCATTATATTGACTAAAGACATTATTCCATATTTCAATATATCTATCGTTTTCAATTTCTTCTTTTAATAAAGCAATTCCTTTATTTTCTTTATCATATTGGACACCCCGATCATAAAATATTTCACTATCTGGTCCACTTGGTCCCGGTCCAATTTCCCAAAAATTATTATCTAATTTGATTATATGATCATCTTTTACTCCGACACTTTTCCATAATTCATAGGCTTCATTATCTTCAGTATAAATAGTTATATATAGTTTATCAGGATCCATTTCTAACCATTTAGTCAAAAATTCATAACTCCAAGTAATGGCTTCTTTTTTAAAATAATCACCGATGGAAAAATTACCTAACATTTCAAAAAAAGTATGGTGTCTAGCCGTAAGTCCAACATTTTCTATATCGTTAGTTCTTAAACATTTTTGACTGTTGGCAAGTCTTCTACTAGGTGGAGTCATGGTGCCATCAAAGTATTTTTTTAAAGGTGTTACTCCAGCATTTATCCAAAGTAACGATTTGTCATTTTCCGGTATTAACGGAGCACTTTCTATTATCAAATGATTTTTACTTTCCCAAAATTGATACCATAATTTACGCATTTCATTGCTTGTTAGTTTCTTCATGTTCTACCTCTCTTACTATTGTTAAAATATTGTTTTTTAAATCTTCTAAAGTATGATTATTATCAATTACATAATCAAAATCGTGATAATTATCTAAAGCGGTTTCAGTAATATGATTTTTTTCCGCATTAGTTAATTCTTCAGTTTTTCTTTCTAAAAGGATTGATATACTATTAGGATATTTTTCTTTTATTGATGTAATTTCATTTACCATTCTAGTATCATCGATTAAGATAATATCATAATAATTTTGATAAATGAAAATGTCTTCAAGCATTCTTCTAGAAAAATATTTATTATCGTAATCTCTTATAACTGTCCCAATTTCCTGCATGAAACTTCTAGGTTTAGTTTCTTCACTGCCATCCCAACCAGTGATATTTTTAGTATATTTTCTAAGATAAAACGTATATTTTAATTCAATCGTTTTTAAGTTTTTACTGTTATAGTAATCTTTTAAAATATCGACCGCTGTATCTTTACCACTTCGCGCTTTACCACAAATTATATAAATCGTTTTAAGCTTCATTTAATCCCTCTTCTTCAACGTAACCAAACCAATCGTATTTTTCTTCGAAATAAGTAAATATAGCTTTAAATACTCCGATAGTAGGGGTTGATATTACCATTCCTAAAATTCCAAAGAAGTGACCAAATACTAAAAGTCCTAACATAATAGTAACTGGATGTAATTTGGTGGTTTTAGCCATAATAAGTGGTTGTAAGAAATTACCTTCTAATCCTTGAATAATTACTAAGGCAATTAAGGTTAATACTCCACAAGTTGGACTTATAGAAAAACCGACTATTACGGCTGGTATTCCCCCGATATATGGTCCCGCATAAGGTATAACATTAGTAATTCCACAAAATATTCCAAATAAAAGGGGTGCTTTAAGTCCGGTTAGGAAAAAGACAATCGAACTGACCATAAAAATTAGTAAAGAATCAAGGATGGCTCCCGTTACAAAGTTGCGACAGGTCGTGTTGATAGTTTGTAATAATTTTTCCGTATCTTGACGTATTCTTTTAGGAACAAAAATGATATAACCTTCGGCTTCGGAAAAGTTCATAAGTAGATAAAAACCAATGATAAGACCTATTAAAATGGCCCCTAATCCCGAAAATAAGGATTTACCAATTTTAAAAGTCAATTCCGGTAGTGAATTAGTTAAGTTTTGCCCAAAGTTTTCGATGGCTAAATAAATATTATCTTTAATACTAGCAATATCAATATTATCAATTTTTTGAAATTTCGCAAATATGTTATCTATCCAAACATAAATTGTATTCAAAATTGAAGGAATATTTTTTACAAAGTCATTAACTTGATCAATTAAAAGGGGAATAATAGTACTTAAAAGTAAATAAACTAAGCCTAAAAATAATATATATGTCAGTAATGTACCAAGTCCCCTCCTTACTCCTTTTTTTTGTAACCATGTAACAAAGGGATTAAATAACCAAGCGATAAAAAATCCGATAAATAGTGGTGATACTATGGATAATATAGATAATATGGTTCCTCCTATTTTCCATTCTTTAAAAATAATAGTGATTAAATAAATAGCTATTATGATAGATAATAAATAAACTATTTTTAAAATGTTTTTAGATAATGACAAAACATCATTTAATTTAGGTATGTCTATACCTTTTTCAGTTTTACTTTTTTTAAACATATATACCTTCCTTTACACTCTTTATTATAACAAATATTTACTTACCTAAACAACTATTATTTGTTATCATTTATATATTTTAAAACATCGTTAATAGTTGTATTAAAATTTTCAAAATCTACATCAAACCAAACAACCGGTAATTGATGATTAAACCAAGTGTATTGTCTTTTCGCATATTTACGACTGTTTTGTTTTATTTTATCTATCGCTTCTTCTTTCGTTATTTTTTTATCAAAATATAAAAATAATTCTTTATAACCAATCGGTGTCATAACGGCTTTAGTTCGGATATTTTTTTCCCATAATAATTTAGCTTCATCTAATAATCCATTTTTAATCATTTCATCTACTCTATTATTTATATTTTCATATAAAATATCTCTATTGGTTGTAAGGCCAATAAATATAGTTTTGTATAGTAAATTATCTGTTTTATTTTCACTTATTAGTTTATGATGATTATGATAATATGTCAAAAATCTTACTAGTCTTTTTCGATTATTGATATGAATAGAGGTATTATTATCTAGTTTTTTAACCTGTTCATATAATTCTTGATTAGTCCAATTATCAAAAATATCTACTTTTTTTTCTTCTTCAAATTTATAATCATATAGACATGCTTTAATGTATAAACCAGTTCCCCCAACTAATATTGGTACGTGATTTCTTTTTTTTATTTCCGCAATTTTTTTTCGGGCATCTTTTTGAAAATCAAAAACTGTATAATCTTCGGTAAGGTCTTTAATATCGATTAAATGGTGAACAATATTTTCTTTTTCTTCTTCTTTTACTTTGGCCGTTGCAATATCTAATCCTTTATACACTTGCGTACTATCACAATTTATAATTTCCCCATTCAATTTTTTCGCCAGTTCAATGCTTAATTTAGTTTTACCTACCCCAGTAGGTCCACATATAACAATTACACTATTCATTTTTGTTTCCCACTTTTAGCTAAAGGTTTTAATAGTTCATTAACTTCTTCATCTGTTTTTAAAGGATAAGTTGTATTAAATAATGTAGCTACTTCTTCTATTGTTTCAGCTTTTAAATAACTATCTAAAAAATCCATAATATTAAAATCTTCATTGAGTTTGTTAAAGGCTAAAGGATAAGCATAAATATATCTAAAATTTTTAAATAATCTCTCAAGGTCAATATTAGTATAAGTATTTAATTCATGAGCCATATTATAAGCCAAATCTTCTATCTCATAAAATTTAGCGTATTTTCTAAAATTTTTATTATTAAATTTTCCATATCTTAAATAAACATCTAAACAAGTTCCTACTGTTTCAAAATCCATGGCTTTTATAAATAAATCTTCTTTTTCTAATTCGTTCCAATTATTTAATTCTTCTTCAAAAGGGGTATTATTCATAAATTTAATAAACTCATTAGTCATTAAAAAGGCAGATGCTTCCGTAAATAAATAGTCAATTTGACTGTTTTTATGGACAACTAAAAAATGAGTTAATTCGTGAATAATTTGTAAAGCATCTTCGATAGTCCCTTTTAAAAAAATTGTTATTCCATTATTAGTTGTTACACTATTATCCATGTCTAAATATTTTTTATCCATCCAATTTTCCTTGGTAACTAAATTTAAAGATCCCTTTTCTTTTAATTTTTCTAAAGTTTTTACCCAAGTTAATGATGGATCGATAAATTCTAAAAACTTTTTAACTAATTTGTCGGTAGTTTCCAAATCAACTGTTTGAAATTCTTGATAAACTACATCTGTTTCCATAGTTGCCAATTTCGAGGCTAGTGGTAGAAAAAAAGGCAATTTTTCCAATAAAAATTTAAAATTTAAAGTATATTTTGGTAAATCACGCGTAATTATTTGATCAATATTTTCATCATTAAGGATATTAGGAATACTAACCTTTTTATAGTATTCATTTAACATATTATATAATTCATTGTTTTCCATAAGTTAGTCCTTTCATTCGATAAACATACTATCTCCAAAGGAGAAGAAACGGTATTTATTTTTGATAGCTTCGTTATACGCTTGCATAATAAAATCTTTACCCGCTAAAGCACTTACTAACATCATCAAAGTTGATTTTGGTAAATGGAAATTAGTAATTAAGGCATCGACGGCTTGCCATTTATAACCGGGATATATAAATATATCGGTATAGCCACTACATTTTTTGAATTCGCCATATAATCCTTTGACGGTTTCTAAAGTTCTAGTGGTAGTTGTACCGACACTGACAATTCTTTTTTTATTTTTTACGGCTTCATTTAAAACATCCGCTGTTTTCTCATCCATTTGATAGTATTCTTTATGCATTTTATGTTCTTTAACATTGTCGACATTAACAGGTCTAAAGGTTCCTAAACCGACATGTAAAGTTATATAACAAATAGTAACTTTTTTTTCTTCCAATTCTTTTAATAATTCTTTAGTAAAATGCAAACCGGCAGTTGGAGCGGCGGCACTACCGATTTTTTTAGCGTAAACGGTTTGATATCTATCTTTGGTTTTTAATTTTTCATGAATATATGGTGGCAAAGGCATTTCCCCTAACTTATCTAATATTTCATATAAAATACCTTGATAAACTAATTTAAATAAACAAATACCCTCTTCTTTTTTTTCCACACATTCCGCTTTTAATATTCCCTCGCCAATATTAACAACCGTTCCAACTTTAATTCTTTTAGCCGGTTTAACTAAACATTCCCATATATCGTCATGTTTACTTTCTAAAAGAAGAATTTCTATTAAAGCATTGGTTTTTTCTTTTAGACCATACAATCTAGCTGGTATTACTTTAGTATCGTTTAATACTAACACATCATTTTCATCTAAAAGAGATACAATGTCGTGAAAATGTTTATGTTCGATAGTTTTTTTATTTCTATTAAGCACTAAAAGCCGCGATGAATCTCTTTTTTCTAAAGGGGTTTGGGCAATTAGTTCACTGGGTAATTCAAAATCAAAGTCTGATGTTTTCATAATTTACCTCCTTATTTTTGTTTGTCTTTTTTAGGAAAAATAACTTCGTAAAAATTGGTTGGTTGTTTTTTTACTTCATTTTTTAATAAATTGATATTATCGTCGGATAAAAATTTTTCATTCGCCATTACTACTAAACTTTCATCGGCGTATTTAGATATGTCAGAAAAACCACAATATTCATACATAAAGGTTCTAACCGTGGATACTAAAGTATTTAAATCTTGGTTTTGAATAAAGTTTTCCCATTCTAAATATAATTCTTTATTGGATGCTAGAAAGTAATTTAAAAGGGCTAACATGTATATAGGATGTCTATCATTTCGACTTAATTTATATACTAGACCATTTTTATCAACGATAGAGTTTTCTAAAGGAATACTAAGTGGTTGAATATGCATTTCTTTATCACTTAATAAAGGCAAAGTAAAAGATTTATTTTGGCCGATTTTAAAAATTTTACCATCTTTTCCATATAATGTATTGGGAATTAAGAAAGGATTTAATAAAACAAAACCAAGTTTTCTGATGACAAAATCAATATATGGTAAATATGTTTGATAGTCTTTAGAAAAGTTTCCAAATTCTTTTAAATTACTGGTATTTTCCTTACAATAGTTTTTAGTAATAACTTCACAAGTTTTTAATAAATTGTAATAATTTATGGGGATAATCTTACCATCGGGTTTTATTAAACAAGTTTTCATTTTCCCTCCGGAAAAGGAATATTTAAGTGTTCGTACGCTAATTTAGTTACCATTCTACCTCTAGCCGTTCTTTTAAGTAATCCCCTTTGTAATAAATATGGCTCATAGACATCTTCAATTGTCGTTTGTTCTTCGCCGATAGATGAGGCAATCGCCTCTATACCGACAGGTCCCCCATTAAATCTTTCAATGATACTTTTAAGAAGATGATAATCGGTATCATCGAGACCAAGTTCGTCAACTTTTAAGCGGTCTAAAGCAATTTTAGTTATGGATAAATCTATTTTACCATTACCTAATACTTGTGCATAGTCTCTTACTCTTTTAAAAAGTCTATTGGCTACTCTAGGAGTTCCTCTACTTCTTCTCGCTAGTTCAAAAGCGGCATCTTCATCAATTGGACAGTCTAATACCCGACTTGTTCGATTGACAATTTGGGTTAGTTCTTCATCAGAATAAAATTGTAATTTGGATACTATTCCAAACCGATCACGCAACGGACTTGATAAATCGCCAGCCCTAGTGGTGGCCCCAACTAAAGTAAATGGGGGTAAGTCAATAGTGATATTGCGACTATTTCCTTCATTACCCACCATTATTTCCAATTTAAAATCTTCCATAGCGGAATATAGTATTTCTTCAATATATTTAGGTATTCGATGTATTTCATCGATAAATAAAACATCATAGTCATCTAAACTCGATAATATCGCCGCTAAATCCCCGGATTTTTCAATAGAAGGACCTGTTACGGTTTTAATTGAACTACCTAATTCATTGGCAATTATATGGGATAAGGTTGTTTTTCCTAAGCCAGGTGGCCCATATAATAATACATGATCTAAGGCTTCTTTACGAATACGGGCGGCTTGAATAAAAATTTTGATGTTTTCTTTAACTTCCGTTTGCCCAATGTATTCTTCCATTTGTCTAGGTCTTATTTGTTCTTCATTATCTTCTTCTAATTGTTCATTGGTTATAATTCTATCATCCATAATTTCCTCCTATTTTAATAATAGTTTTAAGGCTTCTTTAATTTGGTCTTCTAAACTTTCACTTTGTATTTTAGGTATTATTTTACTGATATCAGTCTTTTTATATCCCAAAGCCAGTAAGGCTTCTTCTAATTCTTCTTTAGATACATTATCGGTTTGATTAGTAACTAATTTTCCTTTTAAATCGAGAATTATTTGTCTCGCTACTTTATCTCCTATTTTAGGGAATTTTTTTAAGTAAGAGACGTTTTCTTTATCGATGGCTTCAATGATTAAACTGTGATCACTCGCTAAAAATGGCAAAGCCATTTTACATCCTACTCCTTTAACACTAATTAGTTTTAAAAACAACTGTTTTTCTTCTAGACTCTTGAAACCATAAAGCGATATTTCATCTTCTTTTACATATTGATAAATATATATTTTAACAGAGTCATTTTTTTTAAAAGAGTATGGACTAGCCGTATGAATTAAATAGCCAATTCCTTGATTTTCTACTGTTATGGCATCACTTTCAATTTCACTTATTATTCCATTTATATAATTATACATATTTACTCCTCATCCATTTTTAATACTGATAAAAAGGCTTCTTGTGGTATTTCAATATTACCAACCATTTTCATTCTTTTTTTACCTTCTTTTTGTTTTTCTAATAATTTTCTTTTGCGGCTAACATCGCCACCGTAACATTTGGCCAAAACATTTTTTCTAACGGCTTTGATTGTTTCGCGAGCAATTATTTTAGAGCCAATGGCGGCTTGAATTGGGACTTCCCAAAGTTGCCGGGGTATTTGTTTTTTTAAATTTTCCACTATTTTTTTACCTCTTTGATAAGCAAAGTCTTTATGGACTATCAAACTTAAGGCATCGACAAGATTGCCGTTTAATAATATATCCATTCTAACTAAGTTACTACTTTTATATCCGATTAGTTCATAATCAAATGAAGCGTAACCTTTAGTACTAGATTTAAGGCGATCAAAAAAATCGTAAACTATTTCAGATAGGGGTATTTCATAATGGATATTGACTCTTTTTTCATCTAAGTATTCCATACTGATAAAGTTACCTCTTTTGTTTTGACATAATTCCATTATTGGACCAATATACGTACTTGGTACAAAAATAGATGTTCTAATATATGGTTCTTTAATATCGGCGATAAGTGCTCTATCCGGCATAGAACTAGGACTATCTATTAAGACATTAGTTTTGTCGGTTTTTAAAACATCGTAAACTACTGATGGTGAGGTAGCAATTATATCGATACCAAATTCTCTTTCAATTCTTTCTTCGATTATTTCCATATGTAATAATCCTAAAAAACCACATCGAAAGCCAAAACCTAAAGCCTTTGATGTTTCAGGAGAAAATTCTAAGGCCGCATCATTTAATTTCAGTTTTTCTAAGGCTTCTTTCAAGGCTTCAAATTGATTAGTTTCGGTTGGATATAAACCACAAAATACCATCGGTTTCATCGGTTTATATCCTGGTAAAGCCTCAGTTTTGGTTCCATATTTGATTATGGTATCTCCTACTTTAACGTCTTCAATTGATTTAATGGCCGCACATACATAGCCAACTTCCCCGGTTTTTAATTCGTCTTTTTTTATTTCATGGGGAGTATGAACTCCTAATTCTACTACTTCATATATGGCATTGGTGGCTTTCATTTGAATTTTGTCTTTTAGTTTAATACATCCATTAACAACCCGAACGGAGGCGACTATTCCACGATATGAATCAAAGTAACTATCAAAGATAAGGGCTTGTAAATCGGCGGATTTTTCACCACTTGGTGCGGGTATTCTTTCGACTATTGCCTCTAATAATTTATCAATACCTTCTCCCGTTTTAGCACTGGTCAAAATTATTTCTTCTTTAGTAAATCCAAAGGTATCAATTAACTCTTTAGTAACTTTTTCGATATTGGCATTGGGTAAATCGATTTTGTTGATAACGGGAATGATGGTTAAATTATTATCTAAAGCCAAGTATAAATTGGCTAAAGTTTGGGCTTCAATTCCTTGGGCTGCATCGACTATTAAAATAGCCCCTTCACAGGCCGCTAAAGATCTGGATACTTCGTAAGAAAAATCGACATGACCTGGGGTATCTATTAAATGTAGTAAATATTCTTCATTATCTTTTTTATATTTAAGTTGTACTGCATTAAGTTTTATGGTGATACCACGTTCTCTTTCTATATCCATATTGTCTAAAAGTTGGTCTTTTTTTTCTCTTTCTTGAATAGCACCAGTTTTTTCTAATATCCGATCAGCAAGTGTACTTTTTCCATGATCAATATGGGCAATTATGGAAAAATTTCTTATGTTTTCTTGTTTCATTTGGATCACCTTTTCCATGATTTATTATATCATAAGGGATAATTATAAGCAATGAATTGTAATTTTAAAATTCTTAGTTTTTCGATATTTAAAATAATCTAACTACCATTTTACTATACCATACGTATATTCGCTAGTCAACATTTTTTACCCCCTTTATTTTTTTCAACTTGTTTTATCATTTTTTCCATGCTATAATTTTTTTATGGAAAATTTTTATAACATTAGAATAATAAATTGGTTTAGGAGTGAATACAACGGTTCAGTTATTATTGACTCTAATAATATAAACGGTGTTTGTATAGGCAGTAATTATGGAAATATATATGAATTATCTGGTCATTTTACCGAAGATAAATTATATATGGAAATTATATCCCCTTCGGAAGTAATTCCTATTCTTTTAACTAAAAGTGATTATTTTCCTAGGCAATCATTAGCTAACTCAGTTTATTATTCTGGGGAAACATTAGATATTTGTGAAGATAGCATTTTTATTGAATTAACGGCTATTAACGATATCAAAAAAACAATTCAAGAATTAGAAAAAAATAAAATTAAAACATTCAGGAGGCATTTATGAAAAAAAATATTACTTATAAAGTAAATACTAAAAATTTATTGGCTTTATGCCATATACTTGATGACTATAAAGTATTTAGCACTAAAATTGATGAAATTTCTAAATCAAAGGAATTTCCTATTAGTGACATGGTAAAAATTGTAACTAGAAATTTTACTTTCAATTATGAAATGGTTAAATTCTACAACGAAAATAAACAAATAATTGATACTATTCTTAATTATACTTATATATCTGATTTTATAATTCACAAAAAAGAGTTAGATGATATTTATAATTATTTGATTAAACATCAAGACAAATTAAATAAAATAATACCTTTAATAACTAAATTAGACAATTTAAAAATTAAAACAATAGAATTTGATGAGTCTTTAGATTTTACAGATAAAATATATAATCTTGATACTGCTTTCAATTATAATTTTGAATACTACTATTTAGATAATATGGAAATACTTCCTACTTATGATTCCCAACAAGTCAATTATAAAACTAACAACTCAAATTATGAAATAGAAATTAGTCGCAATCTTATCAATGATATCATTTGTAATTCTATTAGGGTTAATAGTTTATGGTTTGATTCTAATAAATTACCGGATGTTATAACCATCGAAAGTACTTTTAATAAAATTGTTGCTTTAGCAAGCACTGTTAAACCAGACCAAAAAAGTTTAAAAAATATTATCGATTTAGATATGGCTATGGAAAATATCCAAAAAGAAATAGCAAATTTCTATGATAAAGTTGAACAAATGAAAGATAATAAAGCCAAACAAGAACTTATAAAACTTTTAGAAGACACTAAACAACTTTTAAATAATATCGCCAAAATAAATCAAAAATATTCGACTGATATTTATAATACTAATCCCAAAATAAATGAAGAATTAGTCAATAAGGAAAAAGAAAAAATATATGCTAAAAAATGGTTTTCTTCTATAGATATTGATTAACATAAGTTTTACTTATGTTTTTTTAAAAAAGAAAAAACTGTTAAAAACAGTTTTATTCAGTTCGAAGAGCAATAACGGGATCCTTTTTAGATGCTGCTTTAGCGGGTATTAAACCACCAAGTAAAGTTATAATAATACTAAGTATTACTAACAATAAAGCATTTTTAAAATAAAGGATAACATTTAAAGGAATATCGCCAATAAAATGGTGCAAAATAGAATTGATAATTGGAATCACACTATAAGAAACACCAATCCCAATCATTCCCGATAACAAGCCAATTATAAATGTTTCAGCATTAAAGATTGATGATATATTTCTTTTAGATGCTCCAATTGCTCTTAAAATACCAATTTCTTTAGTTCTTTCATAAACGGATATATAAGTTATAATACCAATCATAAAAGATGATACTACCAAAGAAATAGAAGTAAATGCTATCAATACATAAGTTACTGTATTAACAATTGTTTTAACAGAATTTATAAGAATTCCTGTCGTATCAGTATAATGAATTACTTTTTCTTCATCATCTTGTTTTTTATTATAATCGTCGATAAACTTTAAAAAGTTTTCTTTACCATCAAAACTATCAAAGTAAAAAGACATATAAGTTGGTTCTTCTTTTTCTTGGTAACCTAAAGAAATTAAATTACTAGTAGCCGTTTTCTTCTCATTTGACATCATGGAAGTAACTAATCTAGTTATTTCATCTTCGGTCATATTAAATTTAAAAGCAGAAGCAATTTTATCTTGGTCGACATTAAAAGCATTAGATAAACTACTAGTTAAATTAGTCATCATTTCCGATACTTTGGTCAAAACTGTTTTTTTCATAACAGCTTCAGTCATTATTTTAGCCAATTGATCTTCAGTTTTGATAATTGCGGCACTTTCAACAAATGATTTAGTTACAGTTTCACTAATTGTTTTATCAATAACTACATTGTTTTTTAATTCTTCCGTTGGCATCATACTAGTATAAGTAGTTATATATACATTTAATAAACTTTTTAGTAGTCCTGTATATGTCTCTTTAAAAGTAGCCGCTGGAATTACATAATTTTTTTCCATCTTATTTAAGATATTAGTAACTTCTTTGGTTTTTAAATAATTATTGACTATTGTATCTATATCTTCTGCCTTCACACTACCTTTGATACTATCAAACATACCTTTAGTAAAAGTATTTAAATTATCAGAAAATGTTTTTTGGGCTTTAGATGTATCGGTTGTTATTGCATCATTTATTTCTTGCATATATTTTTGACTTTGTTTTTCGATAGCTTTATTATCTATTTTAATATTGAAGGCCTGTTCTAATTTCTTTTTATCAATACTAATTAAATCTTCAAACGATAAATCTAAAGCATTGTTTCCTTCATCAAATTTTTTGTTGGAAAAAATATCTATATCTTTATTTTCAAGTTGTTTTTTTACTATGTCGGTTTCACTAGCATTATCAATTATATAATCTGTTAAAGCCCCAGTATAAGAAACTCCTGGTCTTAGTATTGTCGATGTCTCCCCTTCTTTAGGGGCTATTATACCGACAATTTTTAAATTGATGGCCTTATCATAAAGATCTTTTAAAGTTTCACTATCTTCACTCATGTTTTCATAAACTTTATATTTGGAGTTATATTTATACATATCAGTTGGTAAAACCAGTTTAAGTTCTAAATCCATCAATTCTTGATAAGATAAAGTTAATGGTTCATTTTGGATATTTACTTTTTCCCCATTCATTATTTTAGTTACAATAGTAGTAAGTTCTTTAGTATCTCTTAGTCCTAAAGAATAAACTAATAAATCGGGTATTGTATTTTTATCCGACAAAACTATCATTATCTCATCATATTTTTCGGGTAAACGACCAGCTAAAATGTCATAAGATTTTTTAATAGCATTTGTGTCACTAGTCATTTTAGTATAAACGGAAGTGAATGATGACATGATACTAGAATTCATCATAGCACTAAATGAATCACTAGGATTTAATTTGACGATTTTTTTAGTGGCATCTTTAGTATAAATTAAAGGTTCAACACTATAATAATTTTCGATATTAGAAACGTTTTGATTTACTTCATTTTGATGATCTTCTAAATATTTTTTAAAACTTTTTAAATCGTTGGTACTTAAGGCTTTTAACATATTAGATATGTATTGTTCTTCTTTTAAACTACCCTTTTTTCCGGTTTCTTCTTCACTAGGGGTCATAGATAACAACATACTAGTTAAATCAGTTGCCTCTTGCATGATAGTTAAGGGATAAGAAGTTAAGGTATCTTCTTGGATTTTATCTACATAACTTTGAAAGCCATTAGAAACGGCTTGCACTAAAGCAATTCCAATTATTCCAATTGATCCGGCAAAGGAAACTAAAATGGTTCTTCCTTTTTTAGTAAGTAAGTTATTTAAAGAAAGCCTAAAAGCCGTTAAAAAACTCATCGATGTTTTTTTAATTTTAGGCATTTTTTCAATGATATTTTCTTTTTCATCTAAGGGATTTGAGTCTTCAGTAATGACCCCATCTAGTATTTTAATAATCCGATTAGAATAAAGGTTGGCTAAATCAGGATTATGAGTAACCATAATAATAAGTTTGTTTTTTGATATTTTTTTTAGAATATCCATAACTTGTTTACTAGTTTTAGTATCCAAAGCCCCCGTTGGTTCATCGGCTAAGATGATATCAGGATCATTTACTAAGGCTCTAGCTATCGCTACTCTCTGCATTTGCCCACCAGATAATTGATTGGGCTTTTTATGGATTTGGTCTTTTAATCCAACTTCTTCTAAGGCTTGAATAGCCCTTCTTTTTCTTTCTTTTTTAGAAATACCGCCAATCGTTAAGGCTAGTTCTACATTAGATAGTATGGTTTGATGGGATATCAAGTTATAACTTTGAAAGACAAAACCTACTCGGTAGTTACGATAAGCATCCCAGTCTCTATTTTTAAATTTTTTGGTGGAAATTCCATTGATTATTAAATCTCCTGAGGTATATCTATCTAATCCCCCAATAATGTTTAACAAAGTTGTTTTTCCACAACCACTTTGTCCTAATATTGATACAAATTCACTTTTTCTAAATTTTAAAGTAATTCCTTTTAAGGCTTCGACTTTTTCATTACCTGTTACATAGGTTTTTTTTATGTTTTTAAGTTCTAACATGTCAAGCCTCCTTTTATCTCTAATATATTATAACATGTCTTTTATTTTGGCGCAATAAACGCTTCTTTTTAATTTTATGTTTTCCGATATTTTAAATATCTTTTTTTATAAATTTCTAAATCTTTTTCTTGATAATAGGCTATTACATTTAATACATCTTGGTAATTTTGAAATTGGTATTTAAATTTTTCAATTTCTTCTTTAGTTAATTTATAGCCCATTAAAAATCTTTTAGCCCGTTCCGGATGAAGATTTAAACCAGTTTCAATGATTTCTTTTCTAGATAGTTCTCTAATTATAGATAATTTTTCTACTGCGTACATATCATAATAACCATAGTATTCATCATTGTATTTCTTAACTAAACCACTACCTTTTACTTGGCATATTGTAATTGGGGTTTTAAAGGAATCATAATAACGTAAAGTGTCTTCGATATTTTTACATAAGTGGTAACCTTTTTTTCCAAAAATTAGTTTTCCTGTATTTACATAAATTTTTCCAATCTCTAATTGTTCTTGATATCTATTTTTTAAACCTTTTTCCAAACTTTTATAGCCTATTACTTCCATAAAACCACCGAGAATTATTATAACATTTATATGCAATAAACACTAGTTTTTCTAGTGTTTATTCTTCATTGGTATCTTCTTTATTTACTAAAACTTCTCTTGGTTTAGATCCTAAACTAGGTCCTACTATTCCTCTTTCTTCTAGTAAGTCCATGGCTCTAGCGGCTCTATTGAAACCAATTTTGAATTTTCTTTGTAATGATGAGGTACTAGCCTTTCTACTTGATACGACAAATTCTACAATTTGATCGTATAATGGTTCTTCCGTAGCATCTTGCTCATCAACCATGGTGGTAGCACCTTTACTTTCTTGATCTTCTAATAATTTTTCATTGTATTTAGCCTTTTGTTGGTTAATGGTATAATTAGCCACTTTTTTAATTTCATCATCACTTAGGAAAGTTCCTTGAACTCTAGTCGGGATATTTTCCCCTTGCATTTTAAATAACATATCCCCTTTTCCTAATAATTTTTCGGCTCCTGGGGAATCTAATATCGTCCTTGAATCGATTTGCGATGATACGGCAAAGGCAATCCTTGATGGGATATTGGCTTTGACAACACCGGTGATGACATCGGTACTTGGTCTTTGGGTCGCAACAATTAAATGAATACCAGCGGCTCTGGCCATTTGGGTAATTCGCATAATTGAGTCTTCTACTTCTTTAGCGGCTACCAACATCAAATCGGCAAGTTCATCGATAATAACTACGATAAATGGCATTTTTTTCATTTGGTCATTACTTGGTCTTTTTTTGTTTTCTTTATCGACTAATTCGTTATATCCGGCAATGTTTTTGGTTCCTGTTCGACTAAATAATTCATATCTATCTTCCATTTCTACAACAATGTTTTTTAAGACAGTGTTAGCCTTTTTAGCATCGGTTACTACCGGAGTATATAGATGGGGTACACATTCATACATAGAAAGTTCTACTTTTTTCGGATCGACTAAAACTAATTTTACTTCATCGGGTTTGGTTCGCATTAAAATGGATACGATGATACTGTTGATACATACTGATTTACCACTACCAGTCGAACCGGCTACTAATAAATGGGGTGTTTTGTTTATTTCCATAAATACTGGTTTACCCATGATGTTTCTTCCTAAGGTTACTAGTAATTTAGAGTCTTTATATTGTTTTGGTATACTATCTAAAAGTTCTCTAACTGTTACCATGGATGTTACTTTATTTGGTGTTTCAATACCGATGGTGGAACGACCTGGTATTGGGGCTTCAATCCTGATATCTTTAGCCGCTAAGGCTAAGGCAATTTCTTTATTCAAACTTTGTACTTTAGATAGTTTGGTTCCTGATTTAATACGCATTTCATATTGGGTTACGGCTGGTCCCACGTTATAGTCAATTACTTCTCCGACAATGTTAAAGTCGCGCAATACTTGTTCGATAATGGTTTTATTGTTTTCAATTGTTTCTTTACTTTCCACACTTTTCTTTTTGGGTGGTTCATTTAAAAGATTTCTTGGTGGTAATAAATATTTTTGTTTGACTGGTTCTTCGATTATTTCTTCTTCTTTTTCTTCAATTTTTTCTTCTATTTCTTTTGGTTCTTTACTTTCCATTTTAGCTATTCGTTTTAAATCGGAAAGGGTTAAAACAACAGTTCTTTCTTCTTCATCTTTGTCATCAACTTTTTCAACTGGTTCTTTTTCCTCTTCTTCATCGTCATCGGAACTTTCAATTATTTTTTCTTTATGATGTGGTTTTACTTTTCCAATTATTTTACTAAATAAATCGGCAATCGATATATCGGTTATTAAAACAATACTTCCTATCATTAAAGCAATAGTAGTAATTATAGTTCCGGGTATGGCAAGTAATGATGAAAAGGTGGCCGCAAAAAAGGCACCAATCATTCCTCCACAGATATTACTGATACTGGCAATTTCCATCCGATGACCGGCTTGTTGCATAAATACGTTGACAGTTTCAGTTATTATAGCCGCAAAACCTTTTAGGTCATGACTACTGATATATTTTATATGGGAAAGGATTAAAATACTGATTACAAGGATATATATACCAATCATTTTAGATGTTAAAAAGTCGGGTAATTTTCTTTTGGCAATCATGTATCCACCAATGATTATTAAAGCCAAAAATAAAAATATATACCAAGTTCCTACTAAAAAAACGGCAAAGTTAGTTACAAATACTCCGACAATTCCGGCTTGAATTATTCCTACTAAGGAAATAATTATCATGGCTAAGCCAATTAGTTCTATTTTATAATTTAATCCTTCGTCTTTTTTTTCTTTTTGTTTTTTCTTTTTTGCCATACAACTATCCTCCATATTTATTGTATCAAATAATCTTTAGAAAATCTATTATTTTGAAAAAAAGATACTGTTTTTTTCAGCATCTATTGTCCAACAAAAAGCAGGAGCAAGAAATAACGATAAAAACCTGATCTCCCAGGTGGGCACTACATGGCTTATTTTAGGATCCTTATAAATATAAGTATTCAACACCACAAGTCAATTAAGTTCCCAATCGTTATATTTTAGTAGGTTTTTCAAATTAACCTTACTCCTGTAACTTAATTATAACATAGTTAATTTATTTCGCCTAGTCTTTTTTGAATTTTTTGTTTAAAATTTGATTTGAACAAAATATCAAACAAGTTTGATATGTATAACCTCACGATTATACTTTTCTACTTCTTAGAAGTCTCCTTCT
>CANQHO010000006.1 GCA_947623815.1 uncultured Bacilli bacterium
ATTTCAATGTTCCACGTGAAACTTTATTTTATTCATTATTCCAATGTTTCACGTGAAACTTTATTTTATTTATTATTTCAATGTTCCACGTGAAACTTTATTTTATTCATTATTTCAATGTTCCACGTGAAACAATATTATTTTTCCTTTTTTTCTTGAAAAATTCACTTAATAATAATTGAACATCTTCTTTTAAAATATCACTTTCTATTTCTATTTTATTTTTGTTTAATACATTATATCGTGAAATAACTGCACCAAACTTTTCATTTGGAACAGAATAAACAATTTTTTTTATATGTGATTGCATTATTGCTCCAATACACATTAAACATGGTTCAACTGTTACATATAAAATACAATCATTTAAATGCCATGAATTTAACTTTTTACATGCTTTTTCTATAGCAATAATTTCAGCATGTTTTGTAACACAATTATATTTTTCTTTTTGATTATAACCAGTTGCAATAATTTCATTATCTTTTACAATAACACAACCAATAGGCACTTCATTTTTTAAATAAGCCTTTTTAGCTTCTTTTATTGCTTGTTGCATAAAATATTCATTCATTTTTATCACCTACAAAAAAAGACACACACACTTAGAGGACCTTAAGGCTGCTATCTTCCGATTCTGACCTGGTTCAATCATAAATGTTGTGTCTTATATATAATACAATATTTTATATTATTTTTCAAATGAAATTATTCTTCATTTAAATTTTCTTCTATTTTATCAACTAAGGCAACAGTACTTACTTTTTGATCATCTTTTAAATTTATTAAACGAACACCTTGGGCCACTCTACCTGTCGTTGATATTTGTTCAATAGGCATTCTAATAATCATACCACTATTAGTAATAATCATTAAATCTTCTGCCCCATTAACAGTCTTAAATGATACAATATTTCCATTCTTTTCCGTAACATTTAAAGCTTTTACACCTTTACTACCTCTATGAGTCATTCGATAATCATCAAGAGGTGTTTGTTTTCCATAACCATTTTCGGTTACTACTAAAATTTGTTGTCCTTTGTTTGCTATTTCACAACCTACGCATATTCCTTTATCCATACTAATTCCTCGAACTCCTGTAGCAGTTCTACCAGTAATTCTTATTTCACTTTCTGGATATCTAATCATTCTACCATTTGAAGAAGCCATCAATATTTCATTTTCGCCGTTAGTTTTTTTAACAGAAATCAATTCATCATTATCCCTAAGGGTTATGGCAATCTTACCATTACTTCTTATATTTTCAAATTCACGAATATTTGTTCTCTTAATCAAGCCATTTTGCGTACAAAATACAATATATTTGTTTTCTTCATCTTTTTTAATAGTAAACATTACTTTTACTGCTTCATCTTTTTCTATTGGTAGTAAGTTAACGATAGGCAAACCTTTAGATTGTCTTGCATATGCTGGTACTTCATAACCTTTCATTCTATATACTTTTCCTTTGTTAGTAAAGAATAATATATAATCATGAGTAGTCATTGAAATCATATGTTCAACGAAGTCTTCTTCATTAGTACTCATTCCTTTAATACCAACCCCACCACGATTTTGACTTCGATAGTTAACGCTTGCTACTCTTTTTACATAACCTTTATTAGTTAAAGTAACAACTATATCTTCTACTGGTATTAAAGATTCATCTTCAATATAATCTAATGCCGTCATATCAATTATGGTTTTTCTTTCATCGGCATATTTTTCTTTTATTTCTTTTAATTCTTCTTTGATTATTTGATAAATCTTTTCATCACTGGCTAAAATTTCTTTTAAATTCTTTATAAGTTCTAATAAAGTTTCTAATTCTTTGATTATTTTTTCTTTTTCTAATCCAGTTAAACGACGTAATCTCATTTCTAATATTGCTTCGGTTTGAATATCATCTAAACCATATTTATTACTCAATTGTTCTTTAGCAATTACATCACTTTTAGATTCTTTAATTATTTTTATAACATCATCAATATTATCTAAAGCAATTTTTAAACCTTCTAAAATATGGGCTCTATTTAACGCTTTATCTAAATCAAATTTGGTTCTACGATAAATTACTTCTCTTTGAAATTCAATATATTTACTTATAATATCTTTAAGGCCTAAAATTTTTGGTGTTCCTTGATCTAACATTAACATGTTTATACCATATGAAAACTGCAAATTAGTATGTTTATATAAATTATTTAAAACAATATTAGGATTAGCATCTCTTTTAAGTTCTATAACTATTTTCATACCATCGTCAAATGATGTTTCTTCTCTTAAATCTGCTATCCCATCAATTATTTTATCTCTTACTAACTCTGCTATTTTAGTTATTAATGTTGATGTATTAACTTTATAAGGTACCTCAGTAATAATTAATTCATATCTATCTTTTTTTTCAACAATATCAACTTTACCACGAATTGTAATTGTTCCTTTACCAGTTTCATAGGCTTTTTTTATTCCACTATTTCCTAAAATACTACCACCGGTTGGAAAATCAGGACCTTTTATATATTGCATCAATCCTAGTGTATCTATATCAGGATTATCAATATAGGCTATACATCCATCTATTACTTCTCCTAAATTATGAGGGGGAATATTAGTTGCCATTCCAACGGCAATTCCCATTTGACCATTGATTAAAATATTGGGAAATCTAGAAGGTAAAACCGATGGTTCTTTTCTAGATGCATCAAAATTATCATCAAAATCAACGGTATTTTTATTTATATCTCTTACTAGTTCCATAGCAATTTTAGATATTCTTGATTCAGTATAACGATAAGCAGCCGCTTGACTACCATCGATTGCTCCAAAATTACCATGACCATCTATTAAAGGATGTCTATAACTAAAGTCTTGAGCCATTATTACCATTGCATCATAAACAGCGGTATCTCCATGAGGGTGATAGTTACCAATAACTGCCCCAACTGTTTTGGCACATTTTACATATTCTTTATCTGGTGTAAAACCGGATTCTAACATCGTATATAAAATCCGCCGATGAACTGGTTTTAAACCATCTCTTAAATCTGGTATTGCTCTTGCTATAATAACACTCATTGAATATTCAAGAAATGATTTTTGCATTTCTTCAACTATATTTTTTGTATCTAATTTATCTCTATCCATAACCTCACCTCTATATATCCAAATTTTCTACATAAGTTGCATTTTCTTCAATAAATTGCCTTCTTGGTTCTACTTCTTCACCCATCAAGGTTTCAAATACTTGGTCAGCTAATATTGCATCTTCGATAGTTATTTTTCTCAATGTTCTATGTTCAATATTCATAGTAGTTAAACATAATTCTTCTTTATCCATTTCACCTAAACCTTTGTTTCGATTAACAACATATTTAGTAGTTGGTGGTAAAGATGCAATATATTCATCTTTTTCTTCATCTGTTAGAACAAATTTAAACGTTTTACCGTGTTTTATCTTATATAAAGGTGGTTGGGCTACAAATACATGTCCTTGCTCTATAATAGGCCTAAAAAAGCGATAAAATAGGGTTAAAAGAAGGGTTCTAATGTGAGAACCATCAACATCGGCATCGGTCATAATTATGATTTTATGATATCTTAACTTATCAATATTAAATTCATCACCAATTCCCGTACCAAAAGCAGTTATCATACTTCTTATTTCTTCATTTCCTAAAATTCTATCTAAACGCGCTTTTTCAACGTTTAATATTTTACCTCTTAATGGAAGAATGGCTTGAGTTTTAGCATCTCTACCTTGCTTAGCCTGTCCACCGGCTGAATCACCTTCGACTATAAATATTTCTGATTCTGCTGGATCTTTTGACGAACAGTCAGCAAGTTTTCCCCATTGATTGGTAAGTTCTAAGCCACCTTTTCTTCTAGTTAATTCTCTGGCTCTTTTAGCGGCAACTCTTGCCCTAGATGCGGTTATTGCTTTGTCAACTATTATCTTTGCTTCTTCAGGATTTTCTAATAAAAATCTTTCAAACCTTTCAGAAAAAACATTATCCGCTAATTTTCTTACTTCTGAATTACCAAGTCTTCCTTTGGTTTGTCCTTCAAACTGAGGATTAGGATGCTTACATGATATTATCATCGTAAGTCCTTCTTTTACATCATCACCAGTTAATGATTCATCTTTTTCTTTTAAAATGTTGTTTTTACGAGCATAATTATTGATAATTCTAGTTAAAGCCCTTCTAATACCTTCTTCATGAGTTCCCCCATCATGAGTATTGATATTATTAACAAATGAGTAAATACTATCGTTATATCCTGAATTATATTGCAAAGCTACTTCAAAGAAAATATCATTTTCTTCTCCTTCTAAGTGAATTATTTGCTTATGAATTGGTGTTTTAGTTGAATTTAAAAATTTAACGTATTCACTAATACCACCTTCATACATAAATGTTTCACCAGTTGTATCTTCATTATCTCGATCATCTCTTAAAGTTATTCTTAATCCTTTATTTAAGAAGGCTAATTCTCTTACTCTTACTTTTAAAGTATCATAATTATAAATGTCGGTATCAAAAATAGTAGAATCTGGTTTAAATGAAACGGTTGTTCCAGTTCTTTCGATTGCACAATCACCTACTTCATGTAATTTTTCTTTTACTTTTCCACCATTTTCAAATTTAGCATCGTATATTTTTCCATTTTTATATACTCTTACATTAACCCAACTACTTAAAGCATTTACTACACTTGCTCCAACCCCATGTAGTCCCCCAGCAACTTTATATCCACCATTTCCAAATTTTCCTCCAGCGTGTAATACGGTATAAACGGTTTCTACAGTTGACATTCCAGTTTTAGGATGGACTTCAACGGGAATTCCCCTCCCATCATCTTTAACGGTTATTGAATTATCTTTATTGATTATTATTTCAATATTCTGACAATATCCAGCCAAGGCTTCATCTATAGCGTTATCAACTATTTCCCAAACTAAATGGTGTAATCCTTTAACATCGGTAGTTCCTATATACATACCAGGTCTTTTTCTAACTGCTTCTAGACCTTCTAATACTTGAATATCCGATGCATCATAATGTTCATTTTTTTCTTCCATTTGTTTTCACCTCTTCTATATGTTTTATTTTTCCATTTTCAATTTCTATCAGTTTTGCACTTTCAATTATTCTTTTATGGATTGTGTTTAAATCAGTTGTTGTAATAATTGTTTGAATACTTTTTTTGATATATTTTAATAAATTGTTTCTTTTACGTTTATCTAATTCACTAAATACATCATCTAAAAGTAAGATAGGAGTTACATTTTTATATTTTTTAAATAATTCTATTTCTGCTAGTTTTACTGCTATTACAGCCATTCTTTGTTGTCCTTGAGAACCATATTTTTTTAAATCAGTTTCTTTAGTGTAAAACATGAAATCATCTCTATGTGGCCCTAACAAGGTCATTTTTAATTTTTTTTCGGTTAAAAATATATGATCTAATTTCTGTTTAAAGGCTTTTTTGATTTCTTCTTCTTCATTTAATGATTGATCAAAATTACTTTTGTATATCAAATGAAAATCTTGTATTTGCGCTAATGATTCAAAAATATTTGAACAGTATTCATTCATTCTATCAATGAATTTTTTTCGCATTTTAAATATCAAATATGCTTTATCGATATAGTATTGGTTTAAAACATCTAAATAGTTTTTATCAAAATATTCTTGATTAGATATTTTTTTTAAATAATCGTTTCGCATTTTTAATATTTTTTTAAAATCGTTTAACAAAATATAATATGAAGAATCTAATTGGCTTATTTCCGTATTTAAATATCTTCTTCTAATTGTCGGTGATCCCTTAATTAACTCCAAGTCATCTGGGTAAAATATAATTATATTAGCATACGATATATAAGAGTTATTTTTATTTATTTTGTTATTATCAATTTCTAATTTTTTATCGTATTGACTAATACTTATTTTCATTTTAGTTGGAAACATATCCTTTTTTAAGTTTCCTTCTATACACGCTTTTTTTTCGCCATTTCTTATTAAATCATGATCGATAAAGTCCCGATGGGATTTTGTAAGACCTAATACGTATATACTTTCTAATAAGTTAGTTTTTCCTTGGGCGTTTTTTCCATATATTATATTTATTCCTCGATGTAGATCCAATGATACATTTTCATAATTTCTAAAGTTGGTTATTTTAATATGTTTAAAATACATGAATCACCTCTTTTGTTAAAAAAAGCCTATTTTTTTTAAAATATGACTGTTCTATGTACTCCTATACACAATTACTATTATATCATAAATTTAAACAAAAAATAAGCATTTTACTGTTTTTATGCTTATTTTTCACCAAAATATTTGTTTTTTACAACTGATTCTAACAAAGTAGCTTTTTTATATTGATTTTCTATTGAATAAAATGATGTTCTTAATGTTAAATTAGTTCCATTATAAAATATTATTTTTACTATTGGTTTATTTTTTTCTTTTACAATTCTTTTTATATTAGTTAAGTTTATCCAAGCACAGCCTCTTGTTTTAGGCGACTTAGTGGGAAAAAACACCGTCGAATTATCTTCTTCAACAACTACCGGTTGTTTATAGGCTACTCCTGTTAAAAATTTTGTTCCTTCACATCTTCCAGCATAGGAACTACCATATCGGCAACAGTTTTTATCAAGTATTTTATAGGCATTTTCATTAACATAAAATTCATCATTTACTTCTAAAATATGGGTTTTATTTTCTCCCATAGAAATAATTGCTAAAGTGTTTTCAGTTATTTTGTAATAATTATTCATTATATCCCTCCTGTTAAATTTAATATTAAACACTATAGCTATTAAAAAATTTGTCGAAAAAAAAAGACAGTATTTAATTATACTGTTCTTATTGGAACTATAAGTTCAAGTAATTTATCATCTTCGACGTTTTTTATAACAATTGGTTTTATTTCCCCACTAAACATTAAAATTATTCTTTCACATTCTAAGGCTTTTACAGCATCCATCATATATTTTGATGAAAACGCTATTCTTATATTTTCTTCATTGTTTTTAGTTGCTTCAATTATTTCTTCCACATTTCCTATTTCGGGTATATTAGAAGATATTTGAATTTCATTATCTCTAGTTACTAAATTTATAGTATTTTTATCTTCTTCATTAGTAAATAATGATGCTCTATCTAAGGCTTCATAAAATTCATGGAGATTAACTTCAATGGTAAGTAAGAAATCATTGGGGATAAGCGCTGATAAATTAGGGAAACTTCCATTTATTAACCTAGACATAAATATTATATTGTTAAATTTAAATATTACTTTATTATTGAATATATGAATATTTATATCTTCTTCATCGTCATTTATAAGTTTTACTAATTCATTTAAATTCTTAGTGGGAATAACTATATTTATGGCTTCTTTAACATTTTCTTTTAGTAAAATATCTTTTTTACTAACCCGATATGAATCAGTAGCACTTATTTCCATAATATTACCTTCACATTTAAAGTTAATTCCGGTTAAAACAGGTTTTGATTCTTGATTAGAAGATGCAAAGGCGGTTTGTCTAATAACATTTTTGAACATAGTTTTTTCTATTTGAATTGGATTTTTACTATCACTTAAATCTAATATTGGAAATTCACTTGGTATATTACAATTTAAATTAGTAGATGATTTATCGGTTTCAATAATAATTTTATTGTCGATAACTTCTTCTATTTTAATTATTTTATTTGGTAGTTTTCTAATTATTTCATATATATATTTACCGGATACTAGTATTTCACCACAACTATTTATTTTTTCAATATCTTTCCTATCAATGAATGCTTTTATAGCAATATCATTATCTGTACTTAATAAATATAACCCTTCTTCTTTTAATTCAAATTTTATACAGTTTAAAACTGGTATCATATTTTTATTACTTATACCCCTTATTACATAGTTTAAGTATTCCATTAATATTGATTGTTTAATTTCTAAGTTCATAAAATTCTCCTTTTTTTATTATATTTATTATTATTTTTATTATAGATGTAGAAAATGTTCAAAACTTTATTACTTCTTTATAATATAATGTTTTTTGATGTTCAAAACTTGTCAAAAAATAACAATTTTCGACATTAGTTAATTTGTTTAATTAACTTTTGAATTTCAATTTCTAAATTTGAGTTATTTTCAATTTCGTCTTTAATTTTATTTACCGAGTGCATAACTGTCGTATGAGTTTTTCCACCAAATTCAATTCCTATTTTGGCTAGAGGCTCATCATAGGCAATTCTACATATATACATTGCAATTTGTCTTGGAATGTTAATCGATGATTGTCTTTTAGTTCCTTTTATTTCTTCTAATGTAATATTGTAGTGTTCAGCGACCACTTGTTGAACTTGTTGTATTTTATTTTTAGAAGCCGTATTATCTTTAAAATGATCTTTTAAGGCTTCTTTCGCCAGATCTAAGTTAATTTCTCCGGAGTTCATCATAGTCGCATAGGCAACAACTCTTGTAATTGTCCCCTCTAGTTTTCTAATATCACTAGTACAATTTGAAGCAATAAATTCTTTTACATTTTGTGGGAAAGTACAGTTTAGCATATGTCCTGCTACTTTATTATCTATAATTTCCATTCGCAATTTAAAATCTGGTGGTAATATATCAATGTTTAATCCCCAAGTAAATCTTGTTCGTAAACGTTCTTCTAGTAGTTTTAAATCTTCTGGTGAACGGTCAGATGATATAATTATTTGTTTATCATTGTCATGCAATACATTAAATGTGTTAAAAAATTCTTGTTGTGTTTGATTGGCGGTTCCAAGATATTGTATGTCGTCTATTATTAAAACATCAATATCCCGATACTTTTTTTTAAATAATTCGACAGTATCAAAATTATTATTTTTATTCTTTTTTCGAGATATGCCAATAAAATCATCGACAAATTGTTCACAAGTAACGTATAAAACTTTCTTTTTAGAGTTTTGAACTATATAATTTCCAATAGCGTGCATTAAATGAGTTTTTCCAAGACCACTGGAACTGTAAATGAATAAAGGATTATACATGGTGCCGGGATGTTCCGCTACCGCAAAGGCCGTAACTTTTGCTAAACGATTACTTTCTCCAACAATAAAGTTATCAAAACTATATTTAGGATTTAAATTTGATTCAAAACTTATATTGGCTGGAACTCCTATTTCATCGGTGTTAATGGAAATGTTAGTTTCTATTTCTTCCGGTGTTAAAAATTCAAATTTGAAATTGGTACCAGTAATTTCCGTAAAGGTGTCAACAATTAAATTATAATAGTTTTCTTTTAAATTCTTTTTTGTGACATGATATGGAACTATTACTTTGGCTTGGTCTTCACTTAAAGAATATAATTCAGTCCCCATAAACCATGTATCAAAAGCCATTGGCGATAGTTCAGGCTTAATTTTTTCTAAAAAAGAATTCCAAACTTTTTCTTTATTCATCCTTAACACCACCAGTTCTAAACTTATTTTATCTTATTTTCATTTAAAATAAAAGACAAAATGAGTAAAAAAATAAAAAAAATAAAGTTTTGAACATCAAAAAACATTTATATTTAAAAGATAAACAAGACTTTTGAACATATATGTGTAGAAAACTATTGTAAAAAGTTAAAATGTTTAAAGTTTTATACACAAAAATGTTCAAAACTTTTTGAAAATAGAAAAATAAAGCAATTTTAATGTTCAAAAATGTGTAAAAAACTCTTTTTTTGTCAAAATCTGTCGAAATTAAATTTATTGTTATGTTCAAAACTTTTAATAAAAAAATTTTTAAACAATATTATTAAATGAGTTATAATTATAATTTTTTATTGAAAAAAATGTCTAAATCCTTCTTTTTCATTGACAAAAACAATAAAAATATATATAATGTTAAAAGCGAACCGAAAAATTTAAATACATTGGAGGTGTTTATTTATGAAAAGAACTTATCAACCAAATAATAGAAGAAGAAGTAAAAAACAAGGATTTTTTGCCAGAATGAAATCTGGAATTGTTAGTCGTAGAAGAAAAAAAGGTAGAAAAGTTTTAGCGCGCTAAAAACCACATTGTTGTGGTTTTTTTGAAATTTAGGAGTCAATATGAAAAAAGAAAATGTTTTAAAATCCAATCGAGATTTTACAAGAATAATGAAAGAAAATAGTTCTAAAAAAACTAAGTACTATTATATATATATAGAAAGAACAGAAAATAATAATTATCATTTTGGGATATCCGTAAGTAAAAAAATAGGTAATGCGGTTACAAGAAATAAATATAAAAGAAGAATTCGTCATATAATTTCTTTATTGGACTATCAAAATGGTTTTAATTGTATTATAATAGTAAAGAAAAGTATTTTAAATGCCACTTTTTTAGAAATGAAAGAAGATTTACAAAAAAATTTAACTGAGGTGATTAAATGAAAAAAATTTTTAGATTTTTAATTATATGTGTTTGTATATTTAGTTTAACTGGTTGTACAAAATATATAAAAGTAAATAAAACCCAAGTAAAAAATGAAGAGACTGGACAAGTTCTGGTTAAAAATATTTTGTGTAAGACCAAAAATAATGAAGTAATGTATAAAGATACCTTAGCTGATAAAAAATTAAAATTAGATGAAAAAAAACAAAAAGAAATTTTAAAATCAGTTGATTTTGAAAAATTAAGTGATTGTGAAAAAATGGGTATCGTAGAATCTTATCAAGGAATTTGGACAACAATTTTTGTAAGACCGCTAGCCTTTATTATTATAAAAGTTGGAATGCTTGTTAAAAGTTACGGATTGGCCCTTATTTTAATAACGATATTTATAAGATTATTAGTTTGGCCTTTTACCAGAAAAACCGCAATGCAATCTGAAAACTTACAAAAGGCTCAACCAGAATTGAATAAACTAGAAAGAAAATATAGAAATAAAACCGATCAACAAAGTCGAATGATGATGAGTCAAGAAATGTTGATGATTTATAAAAAATATGATATTTCGCCTTTATCCGGATGTTTATTTTCATTATTTCAAATTCCATTATTCTTTGCATTTTATGAAGCAATAAGTAGAATTCCAGTTATTTTTGAAGAAACATTCATTAGTTTTCAATTAGGTACTAGTCCAATTACCGCTTTGGCAAGTGGGCATATGCAATATTTGATTTTAATTATTGCTTTACCACTATCAACATATTTTTCATTTAAATTAAATAGTGGTGCTTCAATGGGTGAAGAACAACAACAACAAATGAATATGATGAGAAATATGATGGTAGTATTTATAACAATAGCTGCTTTATCTATTTCATCAGGAATTGCTATATATTGGATAACTTCTCAAGCAGTTACAATTA
The DNA here is from genome assembly GCA_947623815.1 of uncultured Bacilli bacterium. Taxonomy (GTDB): domain Bacteria; phylum Bacillota_I; class Bacilli_A; order RF39; family UBA660; genus HGM10857. Next base: position 11,366 of record CANQHO010000006.1, read on the forward strand.
TCCAAAATTTAATGGTGAAAAGAGGTAAAAAAAATGATAGAAAAAAAACAATTTGAGGCTAAAACAAAAGATGAAGCATTAAAACAAGCATTGGATTATTTTAAAACAGATATTGACAATTTGATTATTGATGAAGAATATATAAGTGGAAAATTATTTAAAAGTTCAAAATGTATTTTACGAGTAATAAGTTATAATGATATAGTTAATTATTTAAGAAAGTATTTTAAAGATTTATCAGAAAAAGCGAAAATACCTATGCAACATGAAATAAGATTTCAAGATGATGTAATACAAGTGATGATTATATCACCAGAATATAATCAAAATTTAATTGGCAAAAATGGAAAAACTTTAGATAGTATTCAATCAATAATTAGACAAACATTATTAGTTCAAACGGGAATACCTATTAAAGTAAATGTTGATGTATCAAATTATAAACAAAGAAAAATCACCCGGTTAGAAAATGAGGTAAGAAAAATCGCTAAAGATGTTATAAAAACTCAAGAAGATATCGCATTAGACCCCATGAATTCTTATCAAAGAAGAATTATACATACAATGATTCAAAACATGGAACATGTGACAACGGAAAGTATTGGTGAAGGATCAGAAAGACATATTGTTATAAAATATGTCGCATAAATTAAATATCCTAGTAAAAACTAGGATATTTTAAAAAGGATGAAGATATGAAAACATTATTAGAAAAATATGAATATATAAAAGAATATTATGATATAGTAAGTCCAATTTTAAATAGTGAGGAATTTCAAAAAAGAAAACAATGGAGACATCATGGTGATACTACCCTTTATGAACATTGTATAAAGGTATCTTATCTTGCTTATCGCATGTCTTTAAAATTTAAAATGGACAGTAAAAGTGTGGCCATTGGCGGATTATTACACGATTTTTATTATAAACCATGGATGGAAAATATTGAAAAAAAACCTCTTTTAAAAAAACATGGTTTTGTTCATGCGAAAGAAGCCAGAGATAATTCCTATAATTATTTTAATGAATATATGAATCCAATAATTGATAATATAATTTTAAGACATATGTTTCCATTAAATATAATTCCTCCAAAATATAAAGAAGCATGGTTAGTTAATTTAGCCGATAAAATAGCGTCACTAGATTTTATAGAAAAAGAAAGTTTAGCTAAAACATTTGGAATATATAAGAAAGGAAAATAAAAAATGGAAGATACAATAGTGGCTATTTCAACAGCCTTAGGAGTTGGAGCAATTTCGATAGTTCGAGTAAGTGGAACGGATGCTATAAGTATTGTAAATGAAATTTTTACTGGCAAAGATTTATCTAAAGTCGAATCTCATACAGTACATTATGGATTTATCAAAGAAGAAAATAAAAAAATAGATGAAGTTTTAATAACAGTTATGAAATCTCCTAAAACTTTTACTAGAGAAGATATTGTTGAAATAAATTGTCATGGTGGAATAATGACTACCAAAAAAATAATGGAATTGTTAATTAGAAAAGGTTGCCGAGTAGCCGAACCAGGAGAATTTACTAAAAGAGCATTTTTAAATGGAAGAATAGATTTATTAGAGGCCGAAGCCGTTATGGATATAATAGAAGCAAAAACCGAAAATAATGCAACTTTAGCGTTAAATCAATTGACTGGAAGTATATCAAATAAAATAGAATCATTAAGACAAGAAATAATTGAACTTTTAGCCTCGATAGAAGTTAGTATAGACTATCCTGAATACGATGAGGCAAATCAAGCAACCAATGAATACTTAAAAACAGGTATAGAAAATATTTTAGAAAAGATTAAGAAAATAATAAAAAACAGTGAAGATGGAATTATTTTAAAAAATGGAATAAAAACTGTTATTTTAGGTAAACCAAATGTTGGAAAAAGCAGTTTATTAAATAGTTTATTAGAAGAAGAAAAAGCCATTGTAACTTCTATACCCGGAACAACTAGAGATATTGTTGAAGGATCAGTTAATATAGGTGGTTTAATTTTAGATATGATGGACACAGCCGGTATTAGAGAAACTGATGATAAAATAGAAGAAATAGGCGTTCAAAAAAGTCTGGAAATAATGAATCAAGCCGATTTGATTTTATATTTAGTAGATAGTTCTAATTATCAAAAAGAAGATTTAGATTTGTTAAATAAAATAAAAGATAAAAAAGTTATTGTAATATTAAATAAAATAGATTTAAAAAATGATATATCTTTAGATAATGTAAGTTATCCTATAGTTAAAATAAGTGTCAAAGAAGGAATTGGAATAGACAATTTAAAAGAAGAAATAATTAAATTATTTAATCAAAATAAATTAGAAACCAAAGATTTAACATATTTAACTAATGCTAGAAGTATAGCGTTACTAAAAAAATCTTATGATAGTTTGTTGTCGGCCCAAAATAGTTCTATAAATAATATGCCAGTCGATATTACAGAAATAGATTTAAAAGAAGCATGGAATTTATTGGGAATGATAATAGGAAAAACTTATGAAGATGAACTAATTGATCAGTTATTTTCCCAATTTTGTTTAGGAAAGTAAAAAAGCAGGACTAAACCTGTTTTTTAATTTTTCTTTTAATTTTATAAGTTTTTTCTCCTAATTTATATAATCCATTTTCTTGTTTTTCATATTTTATAACATTATCTTGATATAAATTTTTATTTATTTCATCTAATTCATCAAAATCATAACATAATAAATCAGATATTTCTTCTAAATGATTTAAATAAATATTAGGTAAATAAGATATTTCATAGTTTTCTATAAAACGATTTAAAGATAAATTTCCTAAAGTTAAATAATAATTTAGTTCTTTAGTAGATAAATTAAATTTTTTCTTAATTTGTTTATCAGTTATACCTTTTTTCTTATAAAGTTTAATTTTAAGGGCTAAATTTAACTCTTCAAAATCAAATTTTTTTACTATATATTTTGGCATACAATTAGGTATATATCCAACATCTTTTTTATAAATTACATTTATTATATCTTTATTTGGATTCATCAAAACATCCTCCTTTTAAAAAAATATTTTATTCCTTATTATAATAAATGTCAATGATTAAATTTTTATAACATAGAAAAAAACAAAAATTAAATATTGTATTTTATAATATAAAATAGTATAATTAAAACGTTTAATTAAAAGGAAGTGACCATTATGGAATATGAAATAATTGTTGTTGGAGGTGGACATGCTGGATGTGAAGCGGCTTTAGCCTGCGCAAGATTAAATCATAAAACTTTATTAGTAACAGGAAATATCAAAAATATTGCTGATATGCCATGTAATCCATCAATTGGAGGTTCAGCTAAAGGAATAGTAGTAAGAGAAATTGATGCTTTAGGTGGGCAAATGGGGAAAAATGCGGATAAAGGTAAAATTCAAATAAAAATGTTAAATTATAAAAAAGGCCCTGCTGTTCAAGCCTTAAGAGCCCAAGCCGATAAAATAGTTTATCCTAAAGAAATGCTTAAAACTTTAAAAAATACAAAAAACTTAGAAATACTAGAAAATATGGTTGAAGACTTAATAGTAGATAATAATATAGTTAAAGGTGTTATTTTAAAAAATGGGGAAAAAATAACATCAAAAGCGGTAATCTTAACTACGGGAACATATTTAAAGGCTGATATTTTAGTTGGCGATACTAGAACTAGAAAAGGTCCCCATGGTGAAGAACCATCTAATCATCTAAGTGATAATTTAAAAAAATTAGGTTTTACTATCAAACGTTTAAAAACTGGAACTCCGCCAAGAATAGCTAAAGATTCAATTGATTTTTCAAAAACTAAAATTGAATATGGTGATGATTATCCTTATACATTTAGTTTTGATAACGAAGAAATTACTAAATTACCTGAAGTACCATGCCATTTAGTATATACAACTTTAAAAACTCATCAAATTATTTTAGATCATTTAAATGAATCAAGTATGTATGGTGGTTTAGATGATATAAAAGGAATTGGTCCAAGATATTGTCCGTCAATAGAAGATAAAATAGTTAGATTTAAAGATAAAGAAAGACATCAATTATTTTTAGAACCCGAAAGTTTATATTATGATGATATTTATATTCAAGGTTTTTCTACCTCGATGCCACATTATGTTCAAGAACAAATGGTTCACAGTTTACCAGGATTAGAAAATGCCAAAATTTTAAAATATGCATATGCCATAGAATATGATTCTATCTACCCTACGCAATTAAAAAGGTCACTTGAAACTAAAATAATTGAAAACTTATACTGTGCTGGTCAGATAAATGGAACTAGTGGTTATGAAGAAGCCGCTTGTCAAGGACTAATTGCCGGTATCAATGCTTCCTTAAAATTAGAAAAAAAAGAACCCCTAATATTAAAAAGAAATGAAGCATATATTGGAGTTTTAATTGATGACTTAGTAACAAAAGGAATAAGAGATCCATATCGATTATTAACATCTAGAGCCGAATATCGATTATTACTAAGACATGATAATGCCGATTTAAGATTAAGAGAATATGGATATAAAATTGGTTTAATAAATGAAAAACAATATCAAAAATTACAAAAGAAAAAAGAAGATATTGAAAATTGTATTAAATTATTAAAAGATAATAAACTAAATCCTAGTGATGAAGTCAATGAAAAATTAAAAAGTATTTTATCAACTCCCATAAAAGATGGAATTAGTTTTTATAATTTATTAAAACGTCCAGAAGTAACTATTGATTTTATAAAACTATTTATTAGTTTACCTTATGATGAAGAAGTAATAAATCAAGTTGAAATAACAGATAAGTATGAAGGATATATAAAAAAGGCTTTAAAAGAAGCCCAAAAAATGTTAAAACTAGAAAATCAAATAATCCCAGAAAATTTAGATTATGATTTAGTTCCTAATATAGCGAGTGAAGCAAGACAAAAACTAAAAGAAGTAAAACCAACATCAATTGGTCAAGCCATAAGAATAAGTGGAGTTAACCCGGCTGATATATCAGTTTTATCAGTTTATTTAAAAAAGGAGAAAGTTAATGGATAAAACCAAATGGTTAGAAGATATAAAAAAACTTGGAATAAATATAAATGAAAAACAATTAGAAAAATTAGATGCTTTTTATAATATGTTAATAGAAAAAAACAAGGTTATGAACCTCACTGCAATAACTGATAAAAAAGAAGTATATTATAAACATTTTTATGATAGTTTATCAATTATAAAAATTGTAAATTTAGAAAAACAGAACAAGTTATGTGATTTTGGTAGTGGGGCTGGTTTTCCTGGAATTATATTAGGTATAATTTTTCCTAATTTACAAATAACTTTAGTAGAAGCCCAATTAAAAAGAGTAAATTTTTTAAATGAAGTTATTGAAAAATTAGATTTAAAAAATATTGAAGCCATTCATGAACGTATAGAAGATTATGTTCAAAAAAATGAAGAAAAATTTGATATTATAATTGCTAGAGCGGTGGCTAAACTTTCTATTTTATTAGAATGGTCGGTTAAAGGATTAAAAATAAATGGTTCATTTATAGCAATGAAAACTGATAGTAAACAAGAAATATCAGAAATAAAAAATGCTTTAAATATTTTAAACATGAAAATTGAAAAATCCATTGACTTTATTTTACCAGAATACGAGGCTAAAAGATGTTTAATAAGTATAAAAAAATTATCAAAAACAAATAAAAAATATCCAAGAAAATATAGTGAAATAAAAAGAAGACCATTATAAGAAAAAATCTTCTTTTTTTTATTTTATAATTATTTCCCAAAATTTCATTGCATTATTTCCCAAAATATAGTATGATAATATAGAAGAATAAGGAAGGGATTTTATGAAGATTGAAAATGATGTAAAAATATTAAACTTAGATGATATTTTGCCAAATCGTTTTCAACCAAGAATTACTTTCAACGAACAAGCTATTTTGGAATTAGCTGATTCCATTAAAGAACATGGAGTAATCCAACCAATAATTGTTAGAAAAATAGCTGATAAGTTTGAAATAATTGCGGGAGAAAGACGATATAAGGCAAGTGTATTAGCTGGTAAAACTAACATACCTGCTATAGTAGTTGATTTAAATGATAAAGATAGTGCTGAAATAGCCTTGATCGAAAATGTTCAAAGACAAGGATTAACCCCAATAGAAGAAGCAGTATCGTATAAAAAAATTCTTGATATGGGTTATTTAAATCAATCCGACTTAGCTAAAAAACTTGGAAAAAATCAATCGACAATAGCTAATAAATTAAGACTATTAAACTTAAGTGATGAAGTTCAAGATGCTTTATTAAAAGAAAGAATATCTGAACGCCATGCCCGTTCCTTATTAAGATTGGATAAAGAAAAACAAAATGTTATGTTAAATAGAATTATTACTGAACGCTTAACAGTTAGAAAAACTGATGAAGAAATAAGAAAAATGTTAGAACAATCAGATGATGATAATGGTGAAGAAAAACAATTAAATCCAATAAAGAAAGAAGGAAATGAAAATATGAATCAAAATGATGTAAATAATGTTAATGTACCAAGTGAACCAGTTCAAGAAAATACTATAAATCCAGGATTTATGGATGTTAATAAAATAGAAAGTCAAGCAAGAGATATAAATAGTGTTTCCATGACTCCAGAAACTCCTGCTGTGGAACAGGCAAATGCTTCAATATTTACTGCTCCATCTCCAGTTGAAGTAACCCCAACACCTGTTACTACTCCAGAACCAGTATCAAATAGTATACCTCAACCGGATGTAGTTACTCCTCAGAGTTCATTTGATACTCCTCAAACTCCACAGATGGCAGTTCCACCTGTAATGCCAACTGAACAACCTATGCCACAACCAGATTTTAATCCAATGGAATCTGAATTAGTAAGTGGAGGAAAATTCTTTAATATACCTGTTGATAATGGAAATGATGTAAATAATAATATGAATACTCAACCAGTTAATAATACTTTTGGTATTCCAACTCAACCTATTATGGGTCAAGAAAATGTAGCAATGCCAGAAACTAATCAAGTAAATCCAGTTGCTTCTATGTTTGCCGCCAATCAAAATCAAGCAGTTGAAAGTATACCAACAACACCTGATATGACCAAAATAAATTCTAATTTAAGTGCTCCAGTAAATAATGAACCTATATATAATCAAACTATTCCTAATGAACCAATAATTACGCAAAATCCAGCAATGACAAATCCAAGTCCAATGAATTCATTTGGAATGAATCAAACCCAAAATATGGGAAATTTTAACCCTAATCAAAGTTTAGTGGAAATAGGAGGCAATGGTGTAGCAACTGAAGAACCTGTTTTACAACCAGTTATGCAAACAGTTGTCCAACCAAAAAAAGCTGATTTAAAAGAAGCAATTATGCTAATTAGAAATTGTGCAGATAAAATAGAAAGTATGGGATTTATAATTGATGTAGAAGAATTAGATTTTGAAAATTCTTATCAAGTTTCTTTTAAAATAAATAAAGATTAACATGTTTTGTGACATGTTTTTTTATTTACAATTTGGAATAAATATTTTATAATAACGAAGTCTGGAGGAAACATTTATGAGTGATAAATATGTAGAAGAAGATTTAACAACAATTTATTTAAAAGAAATAAATAAAAATTCTCTTTTAAGTAAAGAAGAAATTTTAACTTTTTTCAATGAATATAAAAAAGGAAATCAAGAAGCAAGAAAAAAATTGATTGAAGGAAATTTAAAATTAGTAGTTAGTGTCGCCAAAAAATATATAAATCTTGTTCAAAGCTTAACTTTATTAGATTTAATTCAAGAAGGAAATCTAGGACTTATAAGATCAATTGAAACATATAATCCTAATTTTGGTTCTTTTTCAACTTATGCCACCTTATGGATAAAACAGTTTATAATAAGAGCTATAAAAAATAAAGAAAAAAATATAAGAATTCCAGAAAATTTAATAACAGTAACAACTAATTATAAAAAACTTATAAAAGAATATATAGATGAAAATAATATTATGCCAACTGATGAGTATATAAAACAAAAATTGAATATAAGTGATGCTATTTTAGATTATTTAAAAAAAGCTAAAATATATAATACTAAAAGTATCAATGAACCTATATTAGATGAAGATGGAAAAGAAATATCAGAAACAATTAAAGACAAACATGACGATTATAATGCTTTAATAAGCAATATAGATAATTATGATCTTTTTGTAGTAATAAAAAATTTATTAACAAATAAAGAATATTACATTATTTATAATAGAATATTAACTGATGATAGAAAAAGTTTAGAAACATTAGGAAAAGAGTTTAATTTAAATGGAGAAACCATAAGAATAAATGAAAAAAAAGCTTTAAAAAAAATAAGTAATTATATAAAGAAAGAAAGTGAACCATATAAAACTAAATTAACTATACTTAGAAATCTATATAAAGAAAAATATTATAAATTAAAAATAGAACCAATAAAACCAGATGATATTTGTATTTATTTATATTTAGATAATAAAATTTCAGAGATAGAAAAGAAAATATTATATTTTAAAACTATGAGCAAATTTCAATATAGTACTGAAGAAATAAGTGAAATGATTGGAATAAGTTTCCAAGAATTTATAAAATTTGATAATCATTTAAATATTATAATAAAAGATACATTAAAATCTAATAAATTCAAAGAATATAAGAATAATATAATAAAAGAAAAACGATTTAAGATATTTGATTATGTTATAAATCAGCCAGAAATAGAAATAGATTATAAAAAAATAAAAAATCAATATTTTGATAAAGATTTAGATGAAATTAAGAATATTTTTAAAGAAGAATTAGATAAATTAACTAATCAAGAAAAAAATATCTTATTTAAATTTTTTAATCAAAAAGAATATTATAATACATCTAGTTACTTAATAAATAGAGAAATAAATTTATTACTAAATGGTTATAAAAATAAAATAAAAAATGTCAGTTTTAAAATTTTATATCAAACTTTTCAAAAAAATAAAGACTTATTTTCTTTAGAACAAATTCTTTTTTTAGAATGTTATATATTTAATGTCAAAAATCAAAAAGAATTTAAAATAAAATATCCAAATAGTCCTTTATTAAAATATAATTCTTTTTTGATTGATAGATTAGAAATGATTTATTATGGGATTTATAAATATTATGAACTAAATTTTGATATTAAAAAATATTTAGAAATAAAAGAAAAATATAAACAAGAAATTGGGAAAAATAGAATAAAAATTTTAGATTTATTTTATATAGAAAAAAAATCGATTCAAGAAATTGCGGATATAATTCAAAATTCTTATGATAAAACCCATGATATGTTAAGAAATGCTCGTAAAAAAGTAATAAATATATATACCAATCAAACTCAAAAAAAATTATTTAATAAAAATTTATATTCTAAATATATTTTAAATCCCAACTTTTTAATGTCCAATGATAATCGAAAAATTTTATATCTTTATATAATAGAAAATAAAACTTATGAAGAAATAAGTCAAGAAACTAAATTAACTAAATACAAAATATCAAATATAATTACTGAAAACATAAAAAAAATAGATAATTATCGATTTAATCTATTAACATTAAATGAATATAATGAAGAAATATTAAATGACTTTTTTCATTTTTATGAAAAAAACTTTACCAAAGAAGAACAAATGATTATTAAAGATAGATATCTTAATGGTAAAGATAATCAAACATGTTCATTACAATATAACAAGCCCAAAAATAAAATAAATAGAATAATTAGTAGATTTAATGAACTTTATATAGCATATCAAATTAAAGATGTAGAAATAACTAAAGATGAGATAAAAGAAGAATTAAATAAATCTAAAATAGAAAGTGTACTATCTGAAAGAGAAAAAGAACTATTATCATATTATTATGGTATAAAAAGTAAATATAATATAGAAAGTAAAGTTTTAAACACAAAAGAAATATATGAAAAATTAAATATTGGGAAAAATATTTTTTATCATATTTATAATAATGGTATAACTAAAATAAAAGAAAGAAAAATAGGAATTATTAAACCCGATCTTTTATATATTGAAAAGGAAGAATTAAAAGAATTATTAAATGATTGTCATTTACCTATATCGTTAAAAGAAAGAGAAATAATTAACTATTTATTTGAATTTAATAATTATCCTTATAAAAATATCGATGAATTAGCCATGTTATATGGAGAAAATTCTAGCAGTATAAAAAGAAGATATGATAGAGCTATAGTTAACATTTTAAAATATAAGAATAATGAAATAGAAGGAATAATTAACTTTGAATATGATATTTTACCAAACTTAAAATATTTTCCTAATAATTATCAAAAATTTTTAATAGATTATTACAAAAATAATTTAACATATAAAGAAATATCCAAAAAATATAAAATGACATTTGATCAAGTTGTGCCAATTTTTAATCGTTTAAAATATGAAATTTTTGAAATATTAAATAATCCTAAACAAAAAAAATTTGATTTTGAATTTTATGAACAAAATCAAAACAATCCGCGATTACCTTTTTATGGTAATAGAAATTTAGCCAATCAAATTTTTAGATTATATTTTGGTATGGATAATATAATGTGTAAATCGATACCACAAATAAAAAAAGAATTAAATATTAAATATGAAACAACAACAATAGATAAAATAATAAATTATTACATGTTATCTTTTTCTAAATTACAAAGTGGAATTGAAAAAAAAGAAGAATTTAGTTATGAAGAAATAAAGAAATTTTATATAAATTATCAAAGTGAAATGAAAGCGTTTGTTAAAATATCATTTATAAATTACTTAAAAAGAATAGAAAATAACAATTATTATTTTTTAAAAAAAACTAATATCAATTATGTCGTATTATTTGAAATGTTAAAAAAATATAATTCAAATTTATTTGATGTTCAAAAAATAACCAGTCAAAATGTCAAAATAATTTTAAAAAAATATAATAAAATTATCAATAAAAAAGTAAGAAATGACTTGATGTATTTATTTAATATAAGTGAGAGAGAACTAATGAATGGAAAAGAAATAAATCATTTATATAGAATTTTAAATAAATTAGATATTCAAAAACAAAAAGACCAATCTAAAAAATATATAAAAAAATGATAGAAAATTTATGATCATAATTTCTATTATTTTTCATTATACCATATTGTCAAAAATCTTGTTTTATTATATAAAAAATGTTAAAATACTAAAAAATTAAGTTTAAAAAAAATTTATTTTATAATAATAAAAAAGGTGATATTTATGAATAAAATATTTGATTTAGTATCAAATTATAAACCTAGTGGAGACCAACCTCAAGCGATAGAAAAATTAGTAGAAGGTATTAAAAATAATGATAAATATCAAGTGCTATTAGGGGCTACAGGAACAGGTAAAACTTTTACCATAGCGAATGTAATTAAAAAAATAGGTAAAAAAACTTTAGTTTTAGCCCATAATAAAACGCTTGCTGGACAACTTTATGCTGAATTAAAAGAGTTATTTCCCAATAATCATGTAGAATATTTTGTTAGCTATTATGATTATTATCAACCAGAAGCCTATGTAGCTAAAACCGATACTTATATTGAAAAAGATGCGGCCATTAACGATGAAATAGACGAATTAAGACATGCTGCTACTTCTGCTCTTTTAAACAATGATGATGTAATCGTTGTAGCCTCAGTATCATGTATTTATGGAATAGGTGAAATAGAAGATTACAAAGACAAAATGCTTACTTTAAATGTTGGTGACATCATCAATCGAGATGATATTATGTTAAAACTAGTTGATATGTTATATGAAAGAAATAACTTAGAATTAAAAAGAGGTACCTTTAGAGCCAGAGGCGATATTTTAGAAATAATTCCTGTTAATCAACATGGTAAAGCCATAAGAATTGATTTTTTTGGTGATGAAATAGATAAAATATTAGAATATGATACCTTAACGGGAAATATTTTAAATCAGAAAAAAAGTATTTCTATTTTTCCTGCTAGTCATTTCGTGACTAACGAAGAAAAACTAAAAAAAGCCGTTGCCAATATAAAATTAGAATTAGATGAACAATTAGCCTATTTTAAAGCTAACGATAAATTGCTTGAATACCAAAGATTAAAAGAAAGAACAAATTATGATATGGAGATGTTACTTGAAACCGGAAGTTGTCGGGGAGTGGAAAATTATTCAAGACAATTGGCTTTAAAACCTAAAGGGGCAACTCCTACTACTTTAATGGATTTTTTTGGTGATGATTATTTACTTATTGTTGATGAATCACACGTAACTTTACCCCAAGTTAGAGGTATGTATCATGGAGATCAAGCCAGGAAACAAGCCTTGGTAGAATATGGATTTAGATTGCCTAGTGCTTTGGATAATAGGCCATTAAAATTTAATGAATTTGAAAAAAAGATAAATCAAGTTATTTGTGTATCAGCCACTCCTGGAGATTTTGAATTGGAAAAAGCCAGTCAAGTAGTAGAACAAATAATTCGTCCAACTGGTTTGTTAGATCCTAATATTGAAGTCAAACCAACCGTTGGACAAATCGATGATTTACTTATTCAAATAGAAAAAGTAAAAGAACAAAATGAAAGAGTTTTAATAACTACTTTAACCATCAGAATGGCGGAAGAATTAACATCTTATTTAAAAAATTTAGATATTAAAGTTGCTTATTTACATTCCGAAGTCAAAACATTACAAAGATTACAAATTATCCGCGATTTAAGAATGGGAAAATACGATGTTTTAGTAGGAATCAATTTATTAAGAGAGGGATTAGATATACCAGAAGTATCTTTAATTGCTATTATGGATGCGGATAAACAAGGATTTTTAAGAAGTGATCGGAGTTTGATTCAAACGATTGGCCGGGCGGCTAGAAACGCTAATGGTCGTGTAATAATGTATGCGGATACTATTAGTGAATCAATGGAAAAGGCTATCAATGAAACCAAAAGAAGACGAGAAATTCAAGAAAAATATAATAAAGAACACAATATTATACCAAAAACAATTATTAAAGAAATTCGAGAAGTTATATCAAATAATGAAGAAAATATTGAGGCTAAAGAAGTAAAATTAAGTAAAAAAGATAAAAAGGAATTAATTATTAAAGTCGAAAATGAAATGCAAGAAGCTGCCAAACAACTTGATTTTGAAAGAGCAATGGAACTTAGAGATATTTTATTTGAATTAAAAGAAAATAATAGTAAATAAACAATTATTAAAAGAATATGGTATAATAAAAAAGAGGTATAAAATGAGTGAAAAAAATAAAATTGTATTTTTAGAATCAGGTATAAATATAATCTGTTATGCTTTAATATTAGTAATGATGTCCGAATTATTTCAAAAAACTATCCAAATAGATAATAGTTATTTTGGAATATGGGGTTTACTAATTTCTTTAGTTATTTTTATAATGAATAAAACTGTAAAACCAATTATTTTTTCTTTAACTTTACCTATTACTGCTTTAACTTTAGGAATATTTTATCCTTTTATAAATTTATTTATATTAAAAATTGTAGACTTATTATTTTTTAATCATTTTAATATTCATGGTTTTTTCATGAGTTTATTAGTCGCAATTTTAATAAGTTTTACTAATATGATATTAGCTAAAGGTATAATTAAACCTATGATAAGGAGGAATAAAAATGAATCCCATAGCTATTAAAATAGGGCCTTTTTCTATATATTGGTATTCTTTATTTATAACAATAGGCTTTGTTTTAGGTATTATTTTGGCCTTAAACGAGGCTAAAAAACAAGGTATTGATAAAGAAACTATGATAGATTATTTCTTTTATTTAATTCCCTTAGTGTTAGTTGGAGCCCGACTATATTATGTCCTATTTAATTTGGATTACTATTTAAATAATCCTATAGATATTTTTAAAGTTTGGGAAGGTGGTCTGGCTATTCATGGGGGGGTAATTGTCGGAGTTATTGTTACAATTGTATTTTTTAAAAAACGAAAAATTAACTTTTTAAAGATAACGGATATCATGGTAATTAGTTTAATACTTGGCCAAGCAATCGGTCGTTGGGGAAATTTTATCAACAAAGAAGCGTTTGGTCCTGTTACTACTATTGAAGCGTTACAAAAATTACATATTCCAAAATTTATTATTGATGGAATGTTTATTAGTGGAAATTATTATCAACCAACCTTTTTTTATGAATCAATTTGGTGTATTTTAGGATTTATTATTCTTTTGTTGATAAGAAAATTTAAAAAAACTAATTTAGGAGAATTGACTTCATACTATTTAATATGGTATGGATTAGGTCGTTTGATGATTGAAAGTTTAAGAACCGATAGTTTAATGTTTATGGGACTTAAAGTTGCTCAATTAGTTTCCGTAGTTTTTATTATAGTTGGGGTATTCATTTTGGAATATGGTTTAAGAAAGGAAAATAAAAATGAATAATTATGATGTTGTAGTAATAGGATCTGGTATTGCTGGAATAACCGCGGCTATATATTTAAAAAGAGCATCCATAAATGTTGCTTTAATAGATATGAATGCGCCAGGCGGACAACTTTTGAACATAAAAGCTATCGAAAATTATCCTGGTTTTAAAGAAATAACTGGTCCAGATTTAGCCTGGCAATTATATGAACAAGTTACCAAATTAGATATTCCTTTTTATACCGAAGAAGTTATCGATATAAAAGATGGAGAAAATAAAGTAGTTACGACCACTAAATCTGTTTTTAATTGCTTTGGTATTATCTTAGCTACAGGTCGTGCAATGCGAACTTTAGGTTTACCAAATGAAGCAAATTATCGTGGAAAAGGTCTTAGTTTTTGTGCCACTTGTGATGGGGCTTTATATAAAGATAAAACCGTATGTATTTTGGGAACTGAAAAAGAAGATATCGATTATTTATTAGGAGTATGTAAGGAAGTTATTATTTTAAATCCTACTTTAGAATGCGAATATAAAAATAATAAACAGATTAGAGTTATAAATCAAGCTAAAATAGAAAAATTAGAAGGACAATCTAAATTGGAAAGCATTGTAGTAAATGGTGAAAAAATAAATACTTCTGCCCTATTCATCAATTTAGATTCAGTTCCTAGTATATCTTTTATAAAAGATATTCCAATTAAAAAAGATAAAGGTTATATTGTTGTAAATGATAAAATGGAAACAAATATTAAAGGTATTTATGCTTGTGGCGATATTATTAAAAAAGATTTATATCAATTAGTAACGGCCGCTAGTGAAGGAGCAATTGCCGCAACCAATTTAAGAAAAGAAATAAAAAGGGGCTGTAATGAAATGAAATAATTTCATTCAGCCCCTTTTGCTTTGGAAAAAATTTTTTATTCTTTTAATTCATTGATATAATTCAATAATTATTTATATAGATCATAAGCTAAATATATAAGAATAATTTCATAAAATGTTTTTACAATTATATATTCTTATATTCCTCACAACATTTATTTGAGGGGACTATGAAAATTGGTCTTTTTGTGTTAAAATATTCCATGTGATACAACTTTTTTCAACAATTAAATTGTATCACAAAAGTGCCTTGAAGTCTTACGATTTCAAGGCTTTTATAATTTTAGAAAAAAAAGAAAAGGACTGAATGAAATTATTTCATTTCATTACAGCCCCTTTTTTCTTGTATTACTAATTTTTGTTTAATTTCTTTTAATCTTTCTTTTCTTTCGGAATTTTTTGATAATTTTTCTAACTTATCTAATGCAAAAATTAGTTTTTCTTGTTCGGTTAATTTATTTTTTGGGTCCATTTATTATTATCTCCTCTTTTAAAGTATTATTAAGTTTGTTAGTTAAGATAGTTAAATCTATATCATCCCCTTTACTTCCATAACTAGATATAATGGTAATAGCTTCATTAATTAATTCTTGATATTCATTTATATCAATTAAATTTTTGTTAAAAGATTGCCCTAATAAGTTAATAAATAAATTATATTTTTCTTTTAAATTACCTTTACTATATAAAATATTATGGACATCATTTTTATTAAAAGATATAATTTCTCTATTTTGATAGTATTCTTTTAAATTTCTATTTTTTTCTTTATATTTTTGTCTGTTAATAACATATATTGGTATATTAAAATATTGAGCGGCTAATTTGGATTCGTCATTTATATTTCCATCAAAGCAAATAATACAATTTGGTTGTATTCTGTGATCAAATTCAGGTTTTGAACTACTTTTTCTATTTAAAACAACTTCATTATAATTTTCACTTTCTGATTGTAAAACATCTGGATTCATATAATGATTGGAAAAACTAGATGGGTTTAATTCTCTTTCGTCAAATTCAATACCAATATCACAAGAATCCATTAAGTATAATGAATTATCTGAAACGTTATTAAAACCATAATATACAGAATCTTTTCTGCCATTACCTACACATTCCATATGTGTATTACTTATCATACTAGTTGACAAAGTTGAAGATCCTTCTAATTGATTCCAAAGGGCTGGGTTATTTATTATTTTATTATTATGAATATTAAAAGAATCAATATTATGGATTAAAAGTTTAAAATCAATTCCATCTAATTCTACTATATTTATAAGGTTATCACTGGAGATTTTTTTATTGTTAATATCTAAAATTTCACTATTGATACTGGGTATTGTACTATATTTAATACCTGTTTTTTTCTTATAATCAGGTTTAAATAAAGAATTTTTAAGCAAGGTACTATAATAATTTTTTAATTTTTTTTCTATTTCAAATAAAGAACTATTTATTTGACCTAATTTAATAATGTCATTAAATTTTAATTTAAGAAGATCAATATCATTTTCACTAATTATTTCTTTTATTATTTCTATACTTGCGATATCTTTAATACTTAAAATGTTATTCTTTTCTATAATATTAGTCATAAAATTTTTTGAATCAATATTATATTCTCTAAATATTCTTTTTGTTTCAACAATATTGGTATTAAATAAAATTTGTAAAATATTATTTTTAATTTCTTCTAAAGAATTATTTTGCATTTTTCCTTCTAGTAAATTTTGACGATAATGTTGATAATTAGTTAATTCATCAATATTTGAAACATTAAAATTATTTTTTTTAGATAATACTTCTATAAGAATATTTTGTTGTTTTTCATTTAAAGTAACATGATTATCTAAAATATTTTTAATTAGGGGTTTGGTATTTTCATAATTTAATAAAGCCATATGTAAAAGTTTTTTGTCATAAATAGTCAATTTAGATATGTAATCAATCCATTGTTTTAATAAAGTATCCCCATTTAATGTAGTTTTTATTAAAATTTTATCAGCCCCACTGTTATATTCTAGTATTGTAGAAATAATTGTATATCCATATGTATTAACAATTATAGGGTTAAGCAATTCAACAGTTTTAAGAACCGGATTATTTAGTTTTAGTTCCGGGCGTACTTGAAGTAAATTATGTAAAGATTGATTTAAGTATTTTATCTCTTCTGTTTCAACACCAAGATGTTGTAGGAGTAATAAAGTTTTAGTTTTTTTATATTTCAAAAAATATTGATAAGTTAATTTTTTTGCTTCATTGACTGTTAAAAATTGTTTTTGTTTATTATTATTTAAAAAATCAAAAAAATCATTATCACATTTGATTAGGTTATCATAACCAAAAGTTTCAATCAAAAGTAAAAGTTGATCATTTTTAAATATACTTGAAAATTTTTGTAAAGGAGTATTTTCTAAAACAATTGCCATATCAATAGTATTAAAACAATCTGTTCTTAATAAAGAAACTGGTATTTTTTGGGGATTTTTAATATCACAATTTTTAAAATTAACAAACTTATCTATATCCAAATTTATAATTGCAAAATCTAAATTGGCCTTACTTTTAGAAAAATCTGCTATATGTTTTTCATCACTAAAAACATACATGTTTTCCCATGCTTCAAAAGGAATATCACTCAAATCATAAGTTAAAAGTTGACTTTGAAAATTAAAATAAGAATCTAACGCTTGTTGTTCATACATATTTTCATCAAAATTAGGATTATCTTGATTTTGACTAATAATTGTTGATACTTGTTCAATAAATTCTTGCATTTTTTGCTTAAATTCATTAAATTGATTTAAGTTTAGCCTCATTATTTTAACATCTCCTATTTTAATTATTATAACATCAATTATTTAAAACCTGAATAAAGCAAAATCTTTTTTACGTTTTATTTACAACTTTCCTATTCCATAGTATAATAAAATTACTTATGAAATACTATTTATAGAAAGGAGGCAATAGGTAAATATTAAACAAAACCTATTGTTATTTTTATGAGAAAAAAAGTTGTAGTATTAGGTGGCGGTACAGGTATGTCCCAACTCCTTAAAGGTTTGAAAGAATTTCCTATTGACATAACCGCTATTGTATCAGTTTGTGATGATGGAAATAGTACCGGTAGACTTAGAAAAGAATTTAATACTTTGGCTGTAGGCGATATAAGAAAAGTTATTGTAAGTTTGTCAAACACAGACCCTTTAATGGATGAAATAATGAATTATCGTTTTAAAACAACAAGCGATTTAAATGGCCATACTGTTGGAAATTTAATGCTTATTTCCATGCTTAACTTAGTGGGAAATGTATCAGATGGTATTTCTTCTTTAAAACAAGTATTTAACTTGAAAGGAAAGGTTTTACCATTAACTGAAGAGGCAGTTACTTTAATAGGAGAAATGATGGATGGTACAATTGTCGAAGGCGAACATAATATTTTAAATAATAATAAACCAATCAAACGAGTTTATTATAAAAAAGATCCTAAAGTCCATCCGGAAGTTATAAAAACAATCAAAGAAGCTGATTTAATTGTATTAAGTATGGGAAGTTTATATACTAGTATTATTTCCAATCTAATTTGTAAAGAAGTAATAAATGCTTTAGATGAAAGTAAGGCTCCTATAGCCTATATTTGTAATATCATGACTCAGCCTGGCGAAACAAATAATTTTACAGTTTATAATCATATAGAATGTTTGAATAAATATTTAGGAAAAAGAAAAATAAATACAGTATTTGTCAATAATGGCAGAATACCATCTAATATTTTAAAAAAATATGAAAGTATGGAACAAAAAGATCAAGTAAAAATAGATGAAAATAATTTAAAAGATAATTCTATTATTGTATTTAAAAATAATTATGTTACAATTGAGGAAGAGAGGATAAAACATCAAACTGAAAAATTAGCTTTAGATGTTTATAGATATATAATAGGTGATTTATGTCGTTCACAAGTCAAGTAAAAAATGAAGTTGGTTCTTTAGAAATAATTATGCCGGAATGTTTATCTGAATTATCCGCCATTTTAAGAAATATTGGAGTAATTCAAAATGATGTGTTAAAAATATCAACAGAAAATGAAACCGTAGCGCATAGAATATTTGAAATGTTTAGAAAAATTTTTTCTATCATACCTAAAGTAACTGTCAGAAAAGGATATAATTTTCATAAAAATTATATTTATCTTTTAGAAGTTAATACTAAATTAGAAGAAATACAGGAAACTTTAGCGTATTTAGATAATACTCCCCCACTATATTTAATAGCCGATGAAAGGGAGAAAAGAGCGTATATCCAAGGACTTTTTTTAGCAACCGGTAGTATAAATGATCCTAAAAAATCTAGATATCATTTAGAATTTTCGGTAAATAATAAAGAGTATGCTTCTTTTTTATCTAAACTTTTAAATGAAATGTATTTAAATAGTAAAATCTTAAAAAGAGAAAATAAATATATGATATATATTAAAGAAGCGGAAAAAATAGGTGATTTTTTAAGAATAATTGAATCGACCCAATCGTTATTTTATTATGAGGATATTAGAATTTATAGAGATCATGTAAATATGACTAATAGATTAAATAATTGTGAACAAGCCAATGTTGATAAAATGATTCAAACGGCCACTAATCAAGTAAAAGATATTCAAATAATTGAAAAAATTCAAGGATTAAATTTATTAGATGATAAAACTAAAGAAGCGGCTATATATAGATTAAAATATCCGGAAGCATCATTACAAGAACTCAGTGAAATAATTACTTTAGAAACTGGCAATCCAATTACTAAGTCCGGTTTACACCATCGGTTTGTAAAAATAAAAAATTTAGCGGAAAAAATAAAAAATAAAGAAAAAAATATTGAAAAAAATTAAAAATGTGATAAAATATAACCCTTGGTAAGGGGTGAAATTATGTCAGATATTGATATGAAAAAAATTTTTAATATGATTACAGGTCGAAAATTTACGGATTATGATTTTATTAGTGTATTTTTACCACTACTTCAAGAAAGTGGTGTAAGTGAATTTACCTTAGATGAATTAAGTAAAAAATTGTTTTGTTATTACAAAGAAAAAAATTATAGGGAAATTTTTAGAGAAATAAATCAGTTAAGTTATGATTCAAAAGTAAATGTTGAAAAAGCCATAAATCAGGAAAAAATGGAAACTGAAAATCTTTTTACTGATGTAGAAGAACCATCAAAAATTTATTTAAATTATCCAAGTGATATGAAACTTCATCGATGGCGAAGAGATTTAAGTAAAGATGGATTAAATAAAATGCAAAAAATAGCTTTAGATTTTGCTATTAGGTACCAATATGAAATAACAAGTCCTAATCAAATGGATATATATGGTGGAAATCCAGATAATCAATATTATTATTTAGGCGCTGGAAAAAATGGTAATGACCAAGTAAGATGGGATTTAATAACTGATGGAGAAATTAAAAATATCCAAAAACAAATAAATCAAGGTAAATTTTTCTTTGAAAATCCCAATGATTCAGAAAGTAAATTATTATTGAGTAATAATACCATAAAAGCCTTATATTTAAAAAATGCTAAATATGCTATTTTACAAGGCTATATGAATGATAAAATAAAAAGAATTAAAGTTTATACTGAACTTTTAGACAAGTATTCTTTAAAGCAAATTCAAACAATTGCTAATACAGAATATAATGGTTTAGAAAAAACAATTGATGAAGGAAAACCATATATTAGAAAAATTAAAATTTAAAACATCTTAACTGATGTTTTTTTCATTATTTTATTGTTTCAAAATGGATAAATTGATATAATACAAATAAGGCAATTACCTTGTAAGGTAAGAAAGAAGGTAAAGAATGAAAGTTATTTTTATAAAAGATGTAAAAGGACAAGGCAAGAAAAATGAAATAAAAGAAGTAAAAGATGGTTATGCCATTAACTTTTTAATTAAAAATGGTTATGCCATCAAAGCCGATCAAAATAATGTAAGAAAATTGAATAAAAAATTACAGACCGATAAACTTGAAGAAAATCTACTTATTAAAGACATGGAAGATTTAAAAAAGAAAATCGAAAAAGAAACTATAGAATTTAAAGTAAAAACCGGTTCTCAAGATAAAATGTTTGGGCAAATATCAATAAAACAAATAAAACAAGAATTAGATAAATTAGGATATGAAATAGACAAGAAAAAAATTAAAATAGAAAATCCTATCATGTCATTAGGATATCATGAAGTAAAAATAGAACTTCATAAAAAAGTAATTGCTAATTTAAAAATATCCGTAAGGAAGTGAAGTTATGAATCAAAAAGAAATGCCCCATGATAACGCCGCTGAACAATCTGTTTTAGGGGCAATGTTTATGTCTAACAAGGCCTTAAAACGTTGTTGTGAGGTTATGAATAAAGAACACTTTTATTTGGATAGACATGCCAAGATATTTGAAGTAATGAAAAGTCTTTCTGAAGCATCTAAACCAGTTGATATAACGATATTAGTTGCAGAATTAGAAAAAAGAAAAGAATTGAATCAAGTCGGTGGTATTGAATATATAACCGAACTTACTTCAATAGTGCCAAGTGCTGCCCATGTTGAAGAATATATATCAATAGTTGTGGAAAATGCCATAAAAAGAAAATTGATTGAAACTGCTTTTACAATTGAACAAGACGGTTATAATTGGACATCATCTTTAGATGAACTTTTAGATAAATCCGAAAAAAATGTTATGGAAATTGGTAAAACTAGAAACACTTCAGAATTTCAAAAAATTCAAGATGTTTTGATTAAAACTCAAGCAAGTTTAGATAAATTAGCCTCATCGGATAATGAAATAACTGGTTTAGAAACCGGCTATCGTTATTTAGATAAAGTGACTTCCGGTTTACATCCAAATGAACTAATAATAATTGCCGCTCGACCTGCAATGGGAAAAACGGCTTTTGCCTTAAATTTAGCAACCAATATTGCCATGAATAGTGGTAAAGCTGTAGCCTTATTTACTTTAGAAATGCCGGCCGAACAATTGACTATGAGAATGATTGCTTCCGTTGGTCAAATCGATAGTCGAAAATTAACCAGTGGTAGATTTGAAAATAGTGATTGGAATAGAATAAATGAAGCCATAAGTCGTTTAGCGGAAACTAATATCTATATTGATGATACTCCGGGTATATCAATCAATGAAATAAGAGCTAAAGCCAGAAGATTAGCCAGTGAAGGTAATTTGGGAATAATAATAATTGATTACTTACAACTTATTAGTGTTAATTCTAGATTTTCGGGTAACCGCCAACAAGAAATTGCCGAAATATCTAGATCTTTAAAAACTTTAGCCATGGAATTAGAAATACCTATTATAGCCTTGGCTCAATTATCTCGTAGTGTAGATTCAAGAGATGATAAAAGACCAATTTTAAGTGATTTAAGAGAATCTGGTTCAATCGAACAAGATGCCGATATAGTAGCCTTTTTATACCGTGAGGACTATTATACTCCAAGTGAAGCAATAGATGAAAATACAAGTAAAAGTGAATTTATCATAAGAAAGCACAGAAATGGTCCAACAACAACAGTTAAATTGATATTTAAAAGAGATAAATCAACTTTTGTTAATTTTGATGATAGTTTTGAGAGGCAAGAACATGAGTAGTTTAAATGTATGTGTTTTGGCTAGTGGTTCCAAAGGAAATTCCACTTATATAGCCAGTCCGAATACTAAAATACTAATTGATATGGGAATGACTTGTTCTTATATAGTTAATAAATTAAAAAGTTTAGAAGTAAATCCAAATGAAATAGATGGTATTTTAATATCTCATACTCATTCAGATCATATCGCCGGATTAAAAGTTTTTTTAAAAAAATATAATCCTACCTTATATTTAACTGAAAAAATGTATTTAGATTTAAAAGATCAAATGACTATTTCATCATATATAATAATTGATAAAGAGTTCAACATAAAAGATTTAAAAATAACTCCTGTTAAAACATCACATGACGCCAGTGATTCACAAGGTTATATAGTAGAAACTCAAGGAAAAACGGCTGTTTACATAACAGATACAGGTTATATAAATCAAAAAAATTATCAAATTTTAACTAATAAGAATGTTTATATAATGGAAAGTAATCATGATATTACCATGCTTATGGAAGGAAAATACCCATATCATTTAAAACAAAGAATACTTGGTGATTATGGACATTTATCCAATCATGATTCAGCGAATTATTTATCAAAATTTATTGGAAATGAAACTAAACATGTATTTTTAGCCCATTTAAGTGAAGAAAATAACACCCCTACCCTAGCCCTTACAACATTACAAGAAAAATTAAAAGAAAAAAATATTGAATTTGATTCTATATCAATAGCCGAACAAAAAGAAAGATCTGAGTTGATTGAATTATGATAAAAATTTTAGTAGTTGGGAAGTTGAAAGAAAAATGGTGGTGTGAAGCATGTTTGGAATATCAGAAAAGATTACAAAAATATTGTAAATTAGAAATAGTTGAAGTAGCCGATCAAATTGGAGATGAAAAAACAATTTTAGAAAAAGAAAAACAATTGTTATTTTCTAAAATAAAAGACAAAGATTTTGTTGTTACTTTAGAAATTGATGGAAAAATGTTATCATCGATTGAACTATCTAATAAAATAGAAAAATGGCAAATGAATTATAGTGATATTATATTTGTTATAGGTGGTTCATATGGTTTATCTGATGATATAAAAAAAAGAAGCAACGCTTCCCTTTCCTTTTCTAAGTTGACATTTCCCCATCAATTATTTCGGGTTATGTTATTAGAACAAATATATCGGGCATTTAAAATTCAAAACCACGAAACATATCATAAATAGACAAATGTCTATTTTTTAGTTGGTGTTAAAAACAATGATATCATTGAAATTGCATTCTAAGGCATGACAAATTCTTATCAAAACGTCAATGTCAATTTTAGTAATATCTCCTTTATAATATTTTTGAAGAGTTTGAAAATGAAGATTAGCATCTTTACATAATTTATTTTTGCTAATATTTTTTTTAAACATCACTTCGGCTAATTTAAAATTTACTTGTCCAAATTCATTTTTGTATACATATTCTTCTGTCATACTACACCTCTAAAGTTATTTTATCATTTATTATACGCCTTTAAATATTGCATTTTGAAGTACTATTTAAAGATATAGTGAATAAAATAAAAAAATTATTCCATGATATATTAGGAGGTAGTATATGAAAAAATGGATAATTATATTAGTTGTTGGTTTGTTACTATATAATAATAATATAAATAAAAAAAAGGAATTTCAAAATATTACTATTCCTGATGAAGCGATAAGATTTAGAGTAATTGCCAACAGTAATGACTATTATGATCAAAATACTAAAAGAAAAGTATCGGTAACAGTTCAAAATAGATTGTATCAATTATTAAAAGATACTAAAGGAATAAAAGAAGCCAGAAAAAAAATCCAAAACAATATTGATTTGATGGATAAAGATGTGGCGGCAATTTTAAAAAAAGATCATGTGGATTATCCTTATCAAATAGATTATGGATATCACTATTTTCCTAGTAAAACTTTTGATGGGATTACGTATGACGAAGGAGATTATGAATCTCTTTATATAACATTAGGTAAAGGTGAAGGAGAAAATTGGTGGTGTGTATTATTTCCTCCATTGTGTATTATGGAAGCCACAGATTCAGAAAGTGACAATGTAGAATATCATTCTTTTATAAAAGACATGATTGACAAATATTTATAAAATATAACCAGTATAAAAATTACTTCTTGTCCATATAATGAGATAGGAGGTTTTTTTATGTCAATTTTAATTCCCCTAATTGCTATATCATTAAGTATGGATGCTTTTTCTTTGTCTTTGGCGTATGGTACTTTAAATATATCTAAAAAGAATCAATTAACTTTGTCACTTATTGTCGGTATTTATCATCTTTTTATGCCTATTTTAGGAATGAAAATTGGTATTTTAATTATTAAAACTTTACCGATTAAACCAGATTTTATAATATTTTTTGTGTTAACTTTTATTGGTGTCCAGATGATATTAGAAAGTTTAAAAGAAAGTCGAAGTATAAATATTATGAACTTTATTGAACTTTTGGTGTTTGGATTAGCCGTATCAATCGATAGCTTTTCAGTGGGAATTGGACTTTTAGCAATTACCAGTAATTGGCTTATAAGTTCTATTATATTTGCTATATCGGCCTTTACATTTACTTTATTAGGTTTACAATTAGGAAAAAAATTAAATGACAAATTTGGTAATATATCCACATTATTAGGAGGAATAATGTTACTAATAATTGTCTTATTAACTTTACTTCACTAATTTATTTTTAGTGATAACTTTTATTTACATTTTATTTATAATGCCTTATAATTAAATTGGTGATAAAATGATTGTAAATGGAAAAGAAATGTTAAAAAAAGCCAAACAGGAAAAATATGCGGTTCCTCATTTTAATATCAATAATTTAGAGTGGACGAGATTTATTTTAGAACAATGTCAAGAAATGAATAGTCCAGTATTATTAGGTGTTAGTGAAGGAGCAGCCAAATATATGGGTGGTTTTAAAGTAGTGGCTGATTTAGTTAAAAATTTAGATGCAGCTTTAAATATAACTGTTCCAGTGGCTATTCATCTAGATCATGGAAGCAGTGTTGAAGTAGTTAAACAAGCCATAGAAGCCGGTTTTACATCAGTTATGATCGACGCTTCAAAATATGATTTAGAAACAAATATAAACATGACTAAAGAAGTAGTTGAATTAGCCCATCAAAAAAATATAACTGTTGAAGCCGAAGTTGGTCATATTGGTGGGAACGAAGATGGTTTATCATCAGAAGTTGCTTATGCTAATATTGATGATTGTATAAAATTTGTAAATGAAACTAATATTGATAGTTTTGCACCAGCCGTAGGTAGTGTTCATGGCATATATAAGGGTGAACCAAAGTTAGATTTTGAATTGATGTTAAAAATATCTGATTTAACTAATTTACCATTAGTTTTACATGGCGGAAGTGGAATTCCTGATGAAATGATTAAAAAAGCTATTGAATGTGGAATTTGTAAATTAAATATAAATACGGATTTACAAATTGTTTGGTCAAAAGCCGTTCGTGAATTTTTAAAAGAAAGTGATGCTTATGATCCAAGAAAGATAATAAAAAGTGGAGAAGCCAGTATGAAACAAGCAATCAAAGATAAGATAATACTTTTAGGAAGTGCTCAAAGATAAAAACATAAGGAGGGAAACATGAGAAACCTAGTGATAGAAGGTGGACATTTACTAGAAGGTACCATAACTGTTGGTGGGGCTAAAAATGGAGCTGTTGCTTTAATACCGGCCGCTTTACTTTCTGATGAAATAGTAACCATAGATAATATACCTAATATATCCGATATAGATGCTTTAGTTGAAATATTAGAATATTTAGGAGCAAAAGTTCAATTTGAGGGAAATAAAATAAGAATAGATAGTCGAAATATCCAAAACAAAGAAATACCTGAATCTATATCGACCAAATTACGGGCCTCATATTATTTTATGGCTGCTTTATTAGGTAAGTTTAAAAAAGTCGTTATGTATTTTCCCGGGGGATGTAATATTGGAAAAAGACCAATTGATCAAACTTTAAAAGCTTTTTCAGAGTTAGGTGCTACTATTATCGAAGAAGATAATAAATATACAATATTTGCGGAAGAAATTGTTGGAAACAATATTTATTTAGATATGCCAAGTGTAGGTGCTACTATCAATGCTTTACTTACAGCGGTTAAAGCAAAAGGTAGAACAATTATTGAAAATGCTGCCAAAGAACCGGAAATTGTTAATGTGGCCACTTTTTTAAATAATATGGGTGCTAAAATTACTGGGGCTGGAACTAGTCGGATAATTATTGATGGTGTGACTAATTTAAAAGGTAGTTATATTGAAGTTATACCTGATCGAATTGAAGCCGGAACTTATATATTGGCTGGAGTTTTAATGGGTAACAATTTAAAGATTGCCAATGTTATACCAAGACATATAGAAGCGCTTACTATGAAACTTAAACAAATGGGAGCCTCTATTAAAATCAATAAAGATAGTATTATAGTATCTAAGACTAATCAGTTAAAACCAGTATCAATTAAAACTTTAGGTTATCCTGGTTTCCCTACTGATTTACAACAACCGATGACCGTTGTTTTATGTATGGCTAGTGGACAATCTAAAATAGAAGAAACAATATATGAAAACCGTTTTCAAAATGTAGTTTATTTAAATAAAATGGGAGCCTCTATTAAAATTGAAAAAAATGTTCTAAAAATAAACGGTCCTACTCCCCTTTTAGGTCAAGATGTAGAGTCAACTGATTTAAGAGCCGGGGCTTGTATGATTTTAGCTGGTTTAGTTGCCAAAGGAAAAACTAGAATAACTAAAATTGAACATATTTTAAGAGGGTATGAAAATATTGTTGAAAAATTACAAGCGGTAGGTGCTAAAATAGAAATTAAAGAATAAAATAAAGTAAAGAAAATCTTTACTTTTTTTGGGGGTTTTATGAAAAAGTTATTATTGTTTTTATTTATTCCTTTACTTGTTTTTTTAATTTATCAATTTAATAAGGATACTAAAGTTAATGTATTAAATATAAGTGATACAGAAAATCCGTATATAACTTTTATTTTGGATTATTATAAAAATAAAAACAAACTAGATAATTTTAATAATAATTTTTCCAAAAGTGATTATCGAATTACCGATTTATCTTTGGATATTGAAAATAATAAATTTGTAAATATAAATCAAAAAAAGCAGTATTTAAATAATTCTTTAATAAAGTCTGAAATTATAACAATATCGGTTGGTAATACCGACTTATACTATAAGTTAAATTATTATGATGTTAATGAAATGTATAATTATATTGATGAATTGTGTCAAGATTATGAGAAACTATTGGAAAAAATTAGAATGATTACTAAAGAAAAAATAATAGTTTTTGGTTATACATCAATAAATTTAAAAAATAAAAAAGTTATAGATTATTATAATGAAAAATTAAAAATGATATGTCAAAAAAATAATATAAATTTTTTAGATATCGATGAAAATACCAAAAATAATTTATTGAATTTGTTGAAAAGTTGGAAGTTAGATAAATAATATTTAATTAAAAAGTCAAGTGCAACTTTTAGAATAATCTATAATTTACTTTCTTTAGTATTTGTGTTACAATTTTGATAGTGTGAAAAGTTTTATGGAAAACTAGTCATACTAGATGAAAAATATATTAAGATGAAAATTTTAATATAAATC